>DASPRL010000236.1 GCA_035624475.1 Terriglobales bacterium | reverse complement strand
CTACGACCTGCTCAACCACCTGCTCTCCTTCAACGTGGACAAGCTGTGGTGGCGGCGGACGGCGCGCCTCTTCCGCGAGGTCTTGCAGCGTCCCGGAGCCCGCGCGCTCGACCTCTGCTGCGGCACCGCCGACATGGCGCTGGCACTGCGGCGGCACGCGCGCCCGGCCACGCCCGCCATCGTGGGCGCGGATTTTTCCCACGCCATGCTGCAACGCGCCGCGCGCAAGGGAGAGGGCAAGGCCCTGGGCCTCTGCGAGGCCGACGCGCTGCAGCTTCCATTCCCTCCGGCGCACTTCGATCTCGTAGTCTCGGCTTTCGGCTTCCGCAACCTCACCGACTACGATGCCGGGCTGCGCGAGATCTTCCGCGTGCTGCGTGAGGGCGGGGAAGTGGGCATCCTGGACTTCGGCCAGCCGCGTGGCGTGCTGGGCGCCGCCTACGGGTTTTATTTCCGGCGCGTGCTGCCGCGGGTGGGCACCTGGATCTCCGGGGTGCGCGGGCCCTACGCCTACCTGCCGGCCTCGGTGGGGCGCTTCCCCACACCCGAGGCCATGCTGGAGCGGATGAAGGCGGCCGGGTTCAGCGAGGTTTCCTGGACGCCGTACACGTTTGGGATCGCGGGGCTGTACCGGGGGAAAGTCGTTGGTCGTTAGTCGTTGGTGGTTGGCCGCCATGAGCCTCTAGACATTAGCTCTGGCTCACACCCAAACGGCCAACGCCTCAAGCGTCACTTTAAGTCTTGTCATCCTGAGCGCGGTGAGGGAGTGTACGCGACCGAGCAAGCGAAAGACCCCTATGCCGGGCTTGGTGCCGTCTCTCGTTCGTCCTAAGATGGTGCCATACTGAGATGATGTGGTTCGCCGAGCCGGTAAAGCAGCTCGTAACAGCTCTCGTGCTGCTTGCGATGGCGCAGTCACAGGCGCCCTCATCGCAACGTTTCGCGGTACTCGAGACTGGAGAGTTCCACGGAACGGATGTGGCTTTAGAGCAACCAGCAGCCTGGGTCGGTGTGTTCTGTCAAGGAGAGGTTTGCGCGGCAAGGCCAGTCACCCTCAAGACCGCTCGCATTCCGGACCCGCTTGGCGATGACGAAGAGAACAAGCCGACGGGTACTTCAATCGCCGTCTCCAGCAAACAGCAGCCGCTTTTCCTGGTGCGGGGGATTTCGGCGGCGCAGCGCTTGCTTCCGACAGCATTTGTGGGCGAGCAAGCCCTCGCGGCAGGAGATGAGCAGAAGTTCGTACTTGCCGAGGTGACTTACACTCTGCGGGTGGAGGGCACGAAGACGGCCAAGGACCTTCTGCCGAAGGGGTCAAGGCTCTTGCTTTTCGATGGCGCGGTGTCGCAGGAGCTATTCTCACTTCCGGACGGCGGGAATGATCCCTATATCACCGTCATGTGGGTAGGCGACCTCGACGGCGACGGGAAGCCAGATCTCTACGTCAACACAAGTGACCATTACAACGTCGCTTATAAGGTGCTCTGGCTTTCCTCTCTGGCGAAGCCCGGTCAGCTCGTCGGGCAAGCGGCAGTCTTTCGGACCGTTGGTTGCTGACGAATGATGCTGTCCTGACGATAGGGGTCCTTCGCTTGCTCGATCGCGTTCGCTTCCTCGCCGCACTCAGGATGACAATCCTCAAGCAACTGGCAACTCGCCACTGGCGACTGGCGACTTCACAAAGCTGTCCGCCAGCGCCGCTTCCACGTCGTGCTGCAGGACCTGGCGGTACTCCGCACCCAGGAACTGCTCCAGCCGCCGCGTGTCCATGGTATAGGAGCCGATCATGTAAGGCAGGGCCTCGGGTGGGATGGCGCTGAAGCCCGAGTTCCACATGCGCCGCAGTGCCAGCTTCATCAGCCAGCGGGGCGCGCGGCGCACCCGCGCCTGCGCGATCTCGGCGCAGCGCTGGAGCGTGACGGGCGCGCCGGGCGCGGCCACGTTGAGGATGGTCAGCGCGGGGTCGCCCTCCGGCCGCCGCAGGATGTGCGCGATCAGCCGCGCCATGTCGTCCACGTGGACGACCTGCAGCTTCTTCTCCGGGTACTGGTCGCCGAAGGGCAGGGTCATGGGCAGGCGCTTGCCCTTCTCCCGCCAGCGCGCCGCCTTCTTGCTCTTGCCCGTGGGCGTGCCCCGCAGCACTCCCACCAGGTAGTTCTGCATGGTCGCCCCGGTGAAGATGTGCGGGCGCAGGATGTAGGTGCGGCAGTCGCCCAGCGAGGGCACGCGCTCCTGCACCACCTCGTCGGACTCCTGCTTGTGGATAGCGTAGGGCAGGGTGTGCGCGGCCAGGGGATGGTCTTCGCGCACCGGGCCCGGGGTCTCCGGCCCGTAGGCGGAGACGCTGGAGGGAAAGAGGAACTTGCGAACGCCGCCGCCGGTGCGGTTGACCACGGCGATGGCCTCGCAGACGCGCGCCGTGCCCGCCACGTTGATCTGCCACATGCGCTCGCGGTCGAGCACCCCGGTGCGCTGCGGATCGATGACGAAGGCCAGGTGGACGACGGCGGCGGCGCGGCTCTCGCGCAGCAGCGCCACCAGTTCTTCGCAGGAGCGCTCCTCGCCCAGGTCCATCTGCTGGAAGCGCGCTAGGCCCTCGGGAGGCGCGGCCATGTCCACGCCCACCACCTCGAGATCGGCAAGCTGCGGCAGCAGGCGCCGGCCCAGGTTGCCGGCCACGCCCGTCACCAGGACGGTGCTGCGCTCCTCCGCCATCCCTTATGGCTGCGAACCGGGAGCGGGGGTGGTGAAGTACGACGGGTTGAGCGCCGGCTTGAGCTCGAGGACCCCCCGCATCAGGTCGGCGAATTTCTTCTTCTCCAGTTGATCGTGGATCTGGTCCTTCACGTCGGCGAAGGGCAGGGTGCGGCGCCCTATCATGCGGATGATGTAGTACCCGGGCTGCTCGTCGAGGACGGGGCTGATCTCGCCCACCTTGAGGGCGAAGATCTGGTTCTCCAGGGGAGTGGGCATGGCGCCGCGGCGCAGGGGCCCGACCTTGGTGGGCGGGGGCGCCTGCTGGTTCGTGCCCCAGGCTTCCTTCTGCAGGGCGTCGAAGGCCTCGCCGGCGGCGGCGCGGGCGCGCAGAGCTTCGGCTTTAGCCTTGACCGCGGCCTCATCCTGCCTCTGGCCGTTCACCGCCTTGGGGACGTAGAGGCGCTCCAACTGGATCTCCTCGAACTGGGCGACGTTGTCGTTGTAGTAGCTCTGCAGCTCGGCGTCGGAGATGTTCTTGACGTCGTCGCGATAGTGGTTCTGCAGCACGGTGGAGAGAGCCTGCAGCCGCAGATAGTCCAGGAGGGTGGCCGCCTCCGGGCTCTTGTCGAGGCCCAGCTTGATGGCGTCGTTGGCCGCCACCATGTACTGGGCGTAGGCGTGAGCGAAGCGGGTCATCTCGGCGGGTTTAGCCTCGGGGCTGATGGCCTTGGCCAGGCGCTCGAACTGCTCGCGCGTGACCACCATGCGGCAGGGCGGCGCCAGGGCATTCTGCAACTGCACCTTGCCGGACTCGGTGGCCGGGCAGTAGCCCTCGATGGTGATGACGGGAGTGTCGGGGGCAACCGGGGCGGGAGCCACGGGGGCCGGAGCCGCGGGTCGCTGCGGCGTGGTACCGGGCGCTCCCTGGGCCGCAGCCAGGGTGGCGCAGAGCAAGGCGAGCAGAGCGAGATACCGCATGGGATGGAAGCCTCCAGGGATTGAAGCGCGAATCCATGATGCTAGCACAAGCGGCGGCGCGCCGGTGGCCGGGGCGGGCGCAGGCCGCCCGCGCTCCCCGGATCAAAAGCCATTTCCAGCTCTGCTCGCGAGCGGCGATAATGGCGGGAGATGGCAGCGACTTCCCAGGTCATGAACGCCGAGGCCATGCGCTCGGAGAAGCGTCTGGTGGCACGCAACTCCGTGCTGGCAGCGCTGGGGATCACCGCCCTGAAGTTCGTCGTCGGTGTCTCCACCGGCAGCCTGGGCATCCTCTCCGAGGCGCTGCACTCCGGCCTGGACCTGGTGGCCGCGGTGGTCACCTTGCTCTCCATCCGCGTCTCCGACAAGCCCGCCGACGCCGACCACACGTACGGCCACGGCAAGTTCGAGAACTTCTCCGCCTTCCTGGAGACGGGGCTGCTGCTGGCCACCTGCGTGTGGATCATCTGGGAGGCGGTGCGGCGGCTGCTGGGCCGCCTGCCTTTTCACGTGGAGCCCACCCTGGCCGCCTTCCTGGTGATGTTCGTCTCCATGGGAGTGGACTTCTGGCGCTCGCGCGCGCTCAAGCGCATCGCCGAGCGCTATGACAGCCAGGCCCTGGCTGCCGACGCCCTGCACTTCTCCACCGACATCTACTCCAGCGCGGTGGTGGTCCTGGGGCTGGGGCTGGTGCTGGTAGGCCGCTATTTCGAGCTGAACTGGCTGCGCCAGGCCGACTCGGTGGCCGCGCTGG
>DASPRL010000235.1 GCA_035624475.1 Terriglobales bacterium | reverse complement strand
GCATCTCGCGGCGCAAGCGTGCGGTCAGCTCGTCGACCCGCCGCTCGAGATCGCGCAGGGGCCGCGCGGCCAGGCGCTCGAGCCGGGCGCGCAGCTGGGCGAGACTGTCCACCACCGCCTGCTTCTCGCGCACCACCAGCTCGGCCGCCGCCGAGGGCGTGGGCGCGCGCAGGTCGGCGACGAAGTCGGCGATACTGAAGTCGGTCTCATGCCCCACCGCCGAGATCACCGGAATCTGGCTGGCGGCGATGGCCCGCGCCAGCGCCTCGTCGTTGAACGCGGCCAGGTCCTCCAGCGAGCCGCCGCCGCGCGCCACCACGATTACATCCACATTTGCCGCACGGTTGAACCACGCCACCCCGGCCGCCACCTCCGCTGCCGCGGTCTCGCCCTGCACCTGCGCCGGGTAGATGAGCACGTTCACGCTCTCGTGGCGTCGTTTCAGGATGTTGAGGATGTCCTGGATGGCGGCGCCCCGCGGCGAGGTCACGATTCCAATGCTCCGCGGCAGCGCCGGCAGCGGCCGCTTGCGCGCCGCCTCGAACAGCCCTTCCGCCTGCAGCCGCGCCTTCAGTTGCTCGAAGGCGATCTGCAGCGCGCCCGCGCCCTTGGGCTCCAGGTATTCGGCGGAGAGCTGCAGGTCGCCGCGCGCCTCGTACAGGGTGACGCGCCCGCGCGCCAGCACCTGCATGCCGTGCTCCGGGCGGAACTTCAGCAGCCGCGCCTGCGAGCGGAACATCACCACCTTGAGCTGCGCCTCGCCGTCCTTGAGCGTGAAGTAGAGGTGGCCGGACTCGGCAGGACGGTAGTTCGAGACCTCGCCTTCCACCCACACGTCGCCGTAGTCGCGCTCCAGCGTGGCGCGCAGCGCGCCCATCAGGTCGCGCACCGTCCACACCTGCCGCTGCGGCATCTGGAAGGTGAGGTCGAGCTGGCCGGGTTCCGCCATTGGGCGCATTGTAGGAGAACCGGTAGCCGGTAGCTAGTAGCTGGTAGCTGACGCGGCGCTCTCTTCTTGATCCCGAGCAGAGCGAGGGACCCCTATGGCTCTCAACAACGTTGCCATGCAGTAGAATCGTGCCGCCGTGAACGAGGTTGCCGTCCCAATCCGCGGGCGCAGGGGCTGGTTGGTATTGGCTTGGGTCTCGGCCTTTCTCACCGCCGCAGCTTCGGTTGCTCCGCTCTTCATGGACTGGGTCGCGTTCAAATGGGCTGTGGTTCTTCTGCTGGTTCTGTTTTCGCTGGATCTCCTGGTGGCCCGCAAGGCGAGGGGCTCGCGGAGGGACCAAACCGAGCGCTGGGGTGCCTCGCTCGCATTGATCTACATTCTGCTCTTCCTCGTGGCGATCGGATGGGTGGTAAGCACGGCCGTCCGCTTGGCTGCCCGCTGACTCCTAACTCCTGACTCCTGACTTCTCACCACTGACTCCCCCTGCTTTGTAGTGGTAGGATTCCCCTGTTGTCGGCCCTCATACCCAAGCGCTAGCTTCCGCACGCAGGAGGTCCCCATGCGCCGCTCTCTTCTTCTCGTTGTTCTGCTGGCCGCTTCACTCGCCTTTGCCCAGAAGCCAACCGCCCCCAGGCCCCGCGTCTCCGCCGAGGGCCAGGCCTGCCTCGACTGCCACTCCTCCACCACCCCCGGCATCGTCGAGCAGTGGAAAGAGAGCGCGCACGCGCGCAGCGGCGTGGACTGCTACTCCTGCCACAAGGCGCGCGCCGGCGATCCCGCCACCTTCGACCACTACGGCCACAAGATCGCCGTCATCGTCACCCCCAACTACTGCGCGCCCTGCCACGAGAAGGAGACGGCGGAGTTCGAGAAGAGCCACCACGCCCAGGCAGCGCAGTTCATCGGGTCGCTCGACAACATGCTGGGCGAGATCGTGGAAGGCGGCCCCGCCGCCGCCAACGGCTGCCGCCAGTGTCACGGCAGCGAGGTCAAGTACCTGGGCGAAGGCAAATTCGACTACACCACCTGGCCCAACAGCGGCATCGGGCGCGTCAATCCTGACGGCAGCCGCGGAAGCTGCGCCGCCTGCCACGGCCGCCACAGCTTCTCCGCCGCCCAGGCCCGCCAGCCCGAGGAGTGCGGTAAATGCCACATGGGCCCCGACCATCCCCAGATCGAGATCTACAACGAGTCCAAGCACGGCATCCAGTTCCGCGCCAACCTGGCCAAGATGAACCTGGACTCCAAGAGCTGGGTCGTGGGCAAGGACTACTCGGCCGCGCCCACCTGCTCCACCTGCCACATGAGCGCCACGCCCAACCAGCCCATCACCCACGACGTGGGCGACCGCATCAGCTTCACCCTGCGCCCCGTCATCAGCATCCGCCTGGAGAACTGGGAGAAGCGCCGCGCCAACATGGAGGACGTCTGCTCCAACTGCCACGCCTCCGGCTGGGTGGAGAACTTCTACAAGCAGTACGAAGACACCATCGGGCTCTACAACGAGAAGTTCGCCAAGCCCGCCAAGCAGATCATGGACAAGCTGCGCGCCGCCGGCAAGCTCACCCCTACTCCCTTCGACGAGAAGATCGAGTGGACCTACTACGAGCTCTGGCACCACCAGGGCCGCCGTGCGCGCATGGGCGCCTCCATGCAGGGCCCCGACTACACGCAGTGGCACGGCTTCTACGAGGTCTCGAAGACTTTCTACACCGAGTTCATCCCTGAGGCCGAAGCGCTCATGCCCGGCGTCACCAAGGAGGTGATGGACTCCGACTACCACAAGTGGACCAAGGGCCTGACCCCGGAGCAGATCAAGCAGCAGCTCGAGTTCTACAAGAAGCGGTACAACCAGTAGGCTCGTGTAGGGGCGGATCTCTGATCCGCCCCCTCCTGTAGCGCCGGCGTCCCGCCGGCCTACGCTGCGTTCTCCCGCTCCACCGCCCGCCGGCGCAGCGACCGCACCTCTGCTCGCTGGATCTCGGTCAGCTCCGTCGAAGCCTGGACCAAGGCGTCGACGGCCTCCTGCAGCCCCTTTCCGCGCGCGCGGAAGAGCCGGTCCCACAAGTGCGCGGCCAGCACGGCCAGGAACGCGCAGCCGAGCAGCGTCATCGCCGTCTCCGGAAACCCGGCAGGGGCCGCGCGGCCCAACTGGTAAGCGACCGCGGCCGCGACCACCAGCACGCCGCCGACCACGATGCCTACCAGCTTGACGGTCTCACCGAATTCAATGGTCCTTCCAGCCATGCGGTAAAGATGGCGATAGCGCTGCACGGCGGCTCGGCTCTCTGCCGACTCCGGCGCGAAGGGGATGATTTTGGCGGTGCTCATGGCAACCTCCTTCCCGCACTCTGCCCCGAGAAAAGCCTGACCCGGCGGCCTCACTCCTGTCAGTGACGCCCGCCACGGGCCCAGGTGACGCCGGCAGGAGTCAGGAGTTTGTAGTTAGGAGTTAGCTCTCCTTCGTGCCCTTCGTGTTTTCCTTCGTGTCCTTTGTGGTGAGCTTTTCGTCGCCGCGCCCCGCTAACTCCTAACTCCCAACTCCTAACTCCTCGCTACAATACCCGCAGAGCCATGCCCTCCGCCGCCCACACCTACTTCCACCTCGACATGGACGCGTTCTTCGTCTCGGTGGAAGAGCTCTTCGATCCCTCGCTGAAGGGCAAGGCAGTGGTGGTAGGCGGGCGCCCCGACGAGCGCGGGGTGTGCGCCGCCGCCAGCTACGAGGCGCGCAAGTTCGGGGTGCACTCGGCCATGCCGCTGCGCACCGCTCACAAGCTCTGCCCGGAGGCCATCTTCCTCGACGGTCATCCCGAGCGCTATCGCGAATATTCGCGGAAGGTCTTCGCCGTGCTGGAGCGCTTCTCGCCGCTCGTGGAGATGGCTTCCATCGACGAGGCCTGTCTCGACATGACCGGCACCGAGAAGCTGCAGGGCCCGCCACTCAAGTCCGCCCACGCCCTGCACGAGGCCATCCGCCAGGAGACCGCCCTCAACTGCTCCATCGGCATCGCCAACTCGCGCCTGGTGGCCAAGGTGGCCAGCGACCAGGCCAAGCCCAACGGCGTGCTCTGGGTGCTGCCCGGGCAGGAGCAGAGCTTCCTGGCGCCGCTCGAAGTCCGCAAGATTCCCGGCGTGGGCAAGGTCATGGAGAAGCACTTGCACGACTTGGGAGTACGCACCGTCGCCGACCTCGCCCGCCTCGACGAGAAGACATTAGAAGACCGCTTCGGCAAGTGGGGACTGGCGCTGGCCGGCAAGGCCCACGGCCTCGACGCCGGCGGCTGGTTCGACGCCCCCGTGGGCGCGGGCGAGGAGCCCAAGTCCATCAGCCACGAGCACACCTTCTCCCACGACACCGCCGACCAGGAAGCGCTCGAGGCCACGCTCGCCCGCCTCTCCCAGATGGTGGCGCGGCGCCTGCGCGAGCATGGCCTGCACGCCGCCA
>DASPRL010000234.1 GCA_035624475.1 Terriglobales bacterium | reverse complement strand
AGGCAGGCGAGATCAATCCTTCAACCTTTCCCGCCGGGGGCGCGACTTCCACGGCTACCGCCGCCAGGGCAACGTTGTCCAGCGGCCGCAGCGAGGCGGTCAGCGGGACGGCAGGAATGTGGCGATTGTTCAGCTCCATGGCAATCGCCGCCAGCAGGCTCCGGCTCTGCTCCAGGTAGGCACCCTGCGCGTTGTCCCAGGGCAGGAAGCCGCCGGGGCTGGCGGAGACAGGAGATACGCGGGCGCTATACAAGCGCACTCCGGTTCCTGCCGATCCGGCATGGATGCTGATATACACCGTGCCACGAGCGCCATTGGCCATGGCGGCGCGTTGCTCGGAGGTGAGCGCGACATCGCCATCGCGGAGCAGAGCGCTGTGAATGTTGCGCGCTTCGAGGTCGGCGCGAAGACGCCGGGCCAGGGCCAGCGTGACCTCCTTTTCCGCCAGCGACGGCGTCAGCAGCGCTCCGGTCTCCTGGCCGCCATGGCCGGGATCGATCACCACCAGGAAGGTGCGCGCCGGCAGCAAGGCTCGCACCGCAGGCGGCGCTTGAGGCGGGGGCGCGGCCGCCGCGGGTGGCGCGGCCGCGGGCGGTGCGGCCGGAGTCCCCTTCGCCGCTGCCGCCGGAGCCGGCGCAGGTTCGATGGAGATAGTGCGGCCCTCATCCGTGAATCGGGCGATGAGCGGCACCGTGCCGTTGACCTCGATCTGGGCTGCGCCATTGCCCTCCGAGTAGGTGGCGGAGGTTATGTTGCTGTCGCCAAAATTGAAGCTGCTGGCGCCGGAGACGATGGGTTCACGCGAGAACACCATGCGAATGCGCCCCGGCTCGGTGGCGACGAACGGCGAGACCGGGCCGGCAAAGCGCAGCAGCAGGCGAGCGGGAGCGCCCTTTTCCAGTTGCGCGGTGAACGGCACCGCCACCGCGCCCACAAACAGCCTGCGCGAGGCGCCGTGAAACTGGACGGCACCGCCCAGCAGGCTGGAGAGCACCTCGCCCAGCGAGCGCGTGCTTACCAGCGCACGGTCGCGCTCGAACAGCAAGGGATCGGCAAGATCGATCTTCTTGCCGCGGATCTTGGCGCGCGTCTTTCCGTAGCTGAATTCGGCCTCGCCCGTGGCGCCGCCGTGCGGCGTGAAACGCAGCTTCCAGTGATCGCCCTGGCGGCCGGCGATCACGGCTCCGAAGGGCTGGAGCGCCTCCAGCACGCCCACATACTGCTTCCCCTCGCGCTCCACGATCGCAAGGCTGGCGGTGTTCTGCGCCGAGTAAACCGTAAGCCGCTGCTCCTCGGAGGCGGGAGCGAGCAGGAGAGACCACAGGCCCAGCAGGACGCTCGCGCCCGCGTAACGAAGTGGACGGAGGAGCATTTCAGCGCCGCCGATGGGCTGCCGGTGGTGGAGCTTGAGCGGACATCAGGCGTCTTCCAGAGAGTAAATGGTGAGCCCGCTGAGCAGCTTGGGGTAGAAGTCGGTGGATTTCTGCGGCAGCACACCTCCGTGGAATGCAATGTCGGACAACTGGGCGACGCGGACGGGATTCATCAGCAAGGCCAGATCCGCGCCGCCGCCTCGCACGCGCGCAATCGCCTCGTCGAAATCGCGATGATACGAGATGTGAAGCTGGTTGCGGATCGCCTCCTCGCTGATCCCCAGCGCGCGCGCGAGCAAGAGCTGGTGCAGATAGACGACGTCGAGCGAGCGCTGCGCCGGGCTCATGCCGGAGGGCAGATGATCGCCGGCGTCCGGCCGCGGGCGCAGCAGGTGCGCGCTCCCCTGGGTGACCGCCAGCAGCGCGATCCCCGTCTTGCCCGCCTGAAGCAATCTCTCACCCGCGGTCGCGGAGAGCTCGATTTTTTCCAATTGAAAAAATGTCTCGGCATCTTTCAGGAAGCGAGCGGCAGCGAACCCGGGCAGACCAAAGACGACGCGATGCGTGGGCAGAATGACCAGGCCCTCAGAATCCATGTTCACCAGCGTCATCATCACGCGCTCGGAGGGCGCGCCGGGCGAAGCGCCGGCTCCCGCCGCCGCTCGCCGCTCATCGCGGTAAGCCAGGGCCGTCTCGTAGCGGTGATGTCCGTCGGCGATGATGAGCTGCTTATCGGCCATCAGGCAGCGCGACTCGGCGATCGTTTCCGGATCGCAGATGCTCCAGATGCTGTGCATTACCTGGTACTCATCTTCCACCGCGAGGTCCGGGGCGCGCGAGCCGGCACAGGATTTCAGCAGGGAATTCACCTGGTTGGCGGGATCGGTGTAGAGCATAAAGATCTGCCCGAAGTGAGCGCGGGTGGCGCGCAGCAGGTTCAGGCGGTCCGCCTTGGGCTTGGAAAGCGTCTGCTCGTGGCGAAAAACCACTCCTTCCGCATAGTCGTGGATGCGCCCGGCAGCGATCAGCCCGCTGCGCTCCAGCGCCCCCTGGCGCTGGGCCCCGCCGCTGGAGTTGGTGGAAGCCGGCAGGCGGAAGCGCTGGGTGTAAAGGTAGAAGGCTGGGCGCGGATCCTGGCGGAGCACGCCGCAAGCGCGCCAGTCGCGGAAATAGGCGGCCGCGCGGGTGTAAACATTTTCACCCTCCGAGTCTCCGGGCTCCGCCTTGCCCAGGATGATGCGCACCAGGTTGTGCGGGTCCTGGGCGTAATAGCGCTCCTGCATCTGGGGAGAGATCTTGTCGTAGGGCTGGGTAACCACCTGCGCAACAGGAACTTTCGCCGGGTCGAAGCGGACAGCGGGGAAGGGGGCAAGATCGGCCATTTTGTCTCGCGACCGGTTGATTGTAACAACTCTCGCCGCCAATGCCCGTTGCACGAGGACAGCCCATCTAACCGAGGACAAACGTTTTCCAGAAAAGCAAGTCCAATGGCAAGAG
>DASPRL010000233.1 GCA_035624475.1 Terriglobales bacterium | reverse complement strand
GGGGTTCAGGGCCTTTACGGCATGCAACTTCTCGCACCCAAACGGCGACTCCATTCCTTGGAAAAACTCGTTGTCCTTGGCAACGTCACTCCCCAGCGCGGTGCGCGTGGGCAGGAAAGGGACGCCCATGGCGCCCCCCTGGAGCGCCAGGGCCACCGAGAAGTTGGTCAGGTTGGTGACCTTGAGCTTCCCGCCCTCCACCGCGCGGCGGAAGTTGTAGGCCGAGCCCATCATGACGTTGCCCACCCAGGCCGCGATCACGCCCTCCACGCACCCCGCCCCGATGAGCTGGTCGAAGAGGATGTCGGAGATGGGCCCGATCAGCGTCAGCCCGCGCTTCTTCTGGCGGATGATCTCGTGCCCCGCGGCGAAGGGGATCATCTGCTCGAGCTGCAGCCCCAGGGCGACGCTGGCGCCGTCGGGCACCAGCTCGGCGATCGCCTCGCGTATTGTGAGCTGCTTGCTCACTTCCCCTTCCACACCGGCTGCCGCTTCTCCATGAAGGCCCGGATCCCCTCGGGCGCGTCCTCGGTCTTCATCAACTCTTCCAGGTAGATCTGCTCGGCGCGGGCCAGGCCTTTGTCGAAGTGCATGGCGTCCCAGGCGTAGAGCGCCTTCTTAGTCAAGCGCAGGGCCGCCGGACTGAGCTTGGCCAGGCGCGCTACGGCCTCGTCCACCCGCGCTGACAATTCTGTTTCCGGCACGGCGGCGTTGGCTAGGCCGATGGCCGCCGCTTCGTCCCCGCTGAAGATACGGCCGCTCAGCACCAGCTCGGCGGCGCGCTTCTGTCCGACCACTGCCGCCAGCGCCACCACCGCCACCGGCGGGAAGCAGGCCAGCGTGATCTCCGGGAAGCCCCACTTGGCGGTCGCGGCGGTGTAGGCGATGTCGCACACCAGCGCGACCTCGGCGCCGCCGCCCAGACAACTTCCCCGCACCGCCGTGACGGTGACCTTCTTCGTGGCCAGCAGCGCCCGCACCACGGAGTGGAACTCGGAGAGCATCGAGTGCACCTTGTCGGGAGTGTGCTCGGCCACACTCACGCCGGCGGAAAAGTGCTTCTCTGAGCCCGCCAAGATGAGGATGCTCACGTCGTCGCGAGTCTCGACCAGCTCCAGCGCCGCGCGCAGCTCGTTCATCATGGCCATGTCGATGATGTTGAGCGGCGGGCTAGCCAGGGTCAGCCGTGCAACCGGCGGCTGGAAGTCGAGCGCGATCTTGCTGAAGCTTGCGGTCGGTGTGGCCATGGAACTCTCCGATCTCCCCAGCTAGCTGGTCCAGAAGCCCTTGGTGTCGTACTCGCGGATGGCCTTCAGTTCGGCCGCGCTGGGCTCCGCGGTCTGCCCGACCTCTGCCCCCAGGCGCAGCTTCCAGCCGGTGTTGGCCGCGACGTCGTCCACCGTCACTCCGGGATGCACGGAAGCAAGATACGCCTCGCCATCCTCGCCGAAGCGCAGGATCGCCTTGCTGGTGATGACCGCCGCCGGGCCGCCGCGCGGCAGGCCTACACGCCCGCGCCAACCCGCGCCTTCGCCGTTCCCCGGGCTGGTGATGTAGCTGACGCGCTCCGGCAGCCGATGCTTCGCGTGCTCCAGCAGCACCACGAAGCGCTTGGCCAGGGAGGCGATGTCGCAGGCGCCGCCGGAGCCGGGGAGGCGGACGAACCGGTCGTTAGTCGTTGGTCGTTGGTCGTTGGTCGAGCCGATCTGGGTGGAATTCAGATTGCCGTAACGGTCCACCTCCGCCGCTCCCAGGAAGCCCAAGTCCACCCGCCCGGACTGCAGCAGGCTCATCACGCCCAGCATGTCGAGACACTGGGTGGCGCCGAGGAGGTTAGGCGGGTCAGCCATGGTGTAGATCAATTCGGGCGCGGGCGTCGTGCGGATCACCCCGTTCTCGAAGACACCAACAGCGTTGGGTGCGTGGGTGCGCTTGGCCACCACGAAGGCGATCAGCGGCAGCCGCATGCCCACGAACACCACCTCGCGGTCGCGGATCTCGCGCGCCGCGGCGCACACCATCAGCTCGTTGAGCGTGTAGCTCGTGCCCGTCTTCGGGATGTGGTCGACGGTTGCGCTCATGGATACCGGCACTTAGCACTTAGCCGTTAGCATTTAGCCGGCAACGGTTGGGGGCTAAGTGCCAAGTGCTAATTGCTAAGTGCTAAAGGTTTATCGCGCTCTTGCGCACTTCGCCGATGCTGGCCAGCGGGTCGCGCGCGCCTTCCTTGGGCGCGATCCAGTTCTTCTCGCTGCCGATGATCTCCAGCAGCAGCTTCTTGTCCTCGGCCGTGGGCATGAATTCGTTCCAGCGCTGCTGGTATTCCTTCTCCTCCAGCGGCTCGCCGCTCTGGGGGTGGAACTTCTGTCCCGCCCAGCGCCCAATGGCGCGGTTGAACTTGATGTGCGGGGCATAGAGCCTGGGCTCACCCGCCTTCAGCACTCCATTGAAGCGCTCGATCAGCCCGGCCACCTCCTCGTGGTAGAGGTGGCGGTTGTAGTCGTTGATGTCATCGAGGTCGGGCTCGGTTGTGTTCTTGGGCTCGTCGTAGCGTCCCTTCACGCCCCACACGTAGGCCCAGTGCGCGGACGAGGAATGATCGGTGCCGAAGAGGTCGTGGGAGCAGGAGATCCACTTGTTCAGGTACTTCTGCAGCAGCCACGCCGGGATGACGCCCGCCTTCACGATGCGCGCCAGGCCGTCGTTGCCGGTGCCCATGTGGAAGGCCTCCTCGCGCAGCATGTAGGACATGGAGCGTCCCAGGGGTGCGAAGGCGGAGTACTTCAGCATCTGCAACTGGAACTTGCCGTCGCGGTCGACGAAGTCGGTGTAAGTGAAGAAGTCGAGCCAGTTGTCGACGTCCACGTTGAAGGCGCCCAGCAGCCGCTGGTTCTCGAAGGCGCGGCGCTCCAGCAGCTTCTGCGCTTCCACTTTGCCGGAGGCGCCGAAGTAGTCCACCAGGAGGGCGCACATCTGCCAGCCGTGGCGCATCTCCTCGATCATGACGCGGGTGAGCGCCTTGCGGTCCCAGTCGGTGGGCGCGCTCTCGAACAGGTGGCGCTGCTGCTCCACCGAGGCGAACTCGGTGTCGCCCTGGTAGACGATCATGTTGAGCAGGGCGTCGCGCATCTGCTGCGTCGGGATCTGGCGCACGTTCTCCCACTTCTTGCGTCCCTTGAAGGAGCCGAACTGGATCTCGTCGGTCTCGATGGCGCCGTAGAGGGTGTCGAAATGGAAGGCGCGGATGTCGTCGGTGTCCACACCGATCTCCTTGCGCCAGTCGTTGAACATTCCCACCCAGTCGCTGAAGCTGCCGATCGTGAAGACTTTTCCTGGCATGAATGACCTCGGTTTCTAGCCCCGATACCCCATCTCGGGGGCGAGCTTGATCTTGCTCTTGACGAAGGTGCCGTTGCCGCGCGCGATCTCGCGCTGCTCGGAGTCGTAGAGCACCGACTCCGCGATGAAGAAGCTGCCGCCCTTGTGCACCACCGTGCCCACCGCCCGCATCTCCCCGCCGGAGATGGGCCGGATCAGGTAGACGCTGAAGGTCGCGGTCAGCACGAAATAATCGTCCACCAGCGAGTTCACGGCGAAGAACGCGGCGTCGTCCATGGCCTTGAAGTAGACCGAGCCGTGGGCTGCGCCGGCGGCGTGAAAGAACTTCTCCTGGATGGGGATCACCACCTCGGCCGCGCCGTGCGACACCTTCATGCGGGGCGCGTAGTACTGGTTGATGGGCGCCACCGCGTACATCTTCTCCAGCATGCGGTAGTGCCCTTCCCGGCCGTGTGCGTGCTCGCTCATAGACTCAACCACACCGTCTTGAGCTCGGTGTAATGCTCGATGGCGTGCGCGCCCAGCTCCCGCCCGAAACCCGACTGCTTGAAGCCGCCAAAGGGCAGGGCCGCGTCCATCAGGCCGTAGGTGTTGATCCACACCGTGCCCGCTTTCAGCCGGCGCGAGAGCGCGTGCGCCTTCTTGACGTCGCGCGTCCAGATGGCGGCGGCCAGGCCGTAGACGTTGCGGTTGGCCAGCTCGGCTACCTGCTCGATGTCGTCGAAGCCGAGGGTGGCCAGCACCGGCCCGAAGATCTCCTCTTGCGCGATCTTCATCTCGTTCTTGACCCCGCCGAAGATGGTGGGCTCGACGAAATATCCTTTGTCGCCGTTGACGGCGGCGCGCTTGCCCCCGGCCAGTAGCTGCGCCCCTTCCTTCTGCCCCGTCTCGATGTAGCCCAGGATCTGCTTCATCTGCTCCTGGCTGACGATGGCGCCCAGGCGGGTCTTGGGATCGAGCGGGTCGCCGGGCTGGAGCTTCTTGGCGCGCTCCACCAGCTTGCCCAGGAACTCGTCCTGCACCTTGGACTCGACGAAGAGGCGCGAGCCCGCGCAGCACACCTCGCCCTTGCCGTAGAAGATGCCGTTGATGGCGCCCTTCACCGCCGCGTCCAGGTCGGAGTCGGCGAAGACGATGTTGGGCGACTTACCGCCCAGCTCCAGGGTGATGCGCTTCAGGGTGTCGGCGGCGGAGCGCATGATCTCCTTGCCCACCGCAGTCGAGCCGGTGAAGGCAACTTTGTCCACCCCGGGATGGCGCACCAGCGCCGCGCCCGCCTCCGGCCCTCCGGTCACGATGTTGACCACGCCCGCGGGCAGCCCTGCCTCCTGGCACAGTTCACCGAAGCGCAGCCCGGTGAGCGGCGTCTGCTCCGCCGGCTTGAGCACCACGGTGCAGCCGCAGGCCAGCGCCGGGCCCAGCTTCCACGAGGCCAGCAGCAGCGGGAAGTTCCAGGCCACGATGGCGCCCACCACCCCCACCGGCTCGCGCAGGGTGTAGGTGAAGGCGCTCTCGAAGGTGTTGACCGTCTCGCCCTGGATCTTGGTGGCCCAGCCGGCGTAGTAGCGGAAGACGTCGGCCACCATGGGCATGTCCACGTAGCGGGATTCGAAGATGGGCTTGCCGTTGTCGAGCGTCTCCAGCTCGGCCAGCTCCTCGATGTTCTTCTCGATCAGGTCGGCGAGCTTCCAGAGGAGGCGCCCGCGCTCGCTGGCGGAGAGCGAGCGCCAGGCACCCTTGCCCGAGGCCTCGAAGGCCTTGCGGGCCGCGGCCACGGCGCGGTCGACGTCGGCGGCGCCACCCTCGGCGATATCGGTTAGGCTCTCGGCGGTTGCGGGGTTGAGGGTCGGGAAGCGCTTGCCGCTCGCCGCCTCCGCCCACTCGCCGCCGATCAGCAGCTTGCCTGGCTTCACTTGTGCTTTGCTTGCAGTCAACATCGCTCTATCTCATCCTTCCGAATGTGAGCGGCGGAGCCAAAAGGCTATGCCGACCCCGGCTACCACGGCAGCGACCACGAACCAGAAGAGGCCCGGACTGCTGTGGTAGAGCTTCTTCACAAAGTCGACTTCAATGAAGCTCGGGGTCAGAATGACGATCAGGGCAATGATGATCAGCACCCAATCGCCAACGGAGCTCCGGCCGTGACTCATCTCGAGCCTTAAGTCGTCTACTTCGCCGTGAAGGTGGCCGGGCGCTTGTCCACGTAAGCCGCCAGACCTTCCTTGGCGTCCTCGCTCTGGAAGAGGAGCTGCTGGTTCTCGCGCTCCACCGCCAGCGCCGACTCCATGGGGATCTCCCACCCGGTCTGCACCGCGCGCTTGATGCGCCCCACCGCCTTGGCTGCCTTGTTGGGCGGGCAGAATTGGCGGGCGTACTCCAGCACGTTGTCCATGAAGTTCTCGCGCTCGAAGATGTCGTTGACCAGCCCGAGTTCCTTGGCCTCTTCGAAGCTGAAGGTGTTGCCGGTGACCATGAGCTCGATGGCCTTCGACTTGCCCACGATGCGCGAGAGGCGCTGCGTCCCGCCGGTGCCGGGCAGCACGCCCAGGTTGACCTCGGGCAGGCCGATCTTGCCCGCGTCCTTGCGCGCGATGCGCAGGTCGGCGGCCATGGCGATCTCCAGGCCGCCGCCCACGGTGTGCCCGTTCAGCGCCGCGATCACCAGCTTGGGCGTGTGCTCCAGACGCAGCAGCATCTCGTTGGCGTGCAGGCAAAAGAAATATTTGAAGGTGGGGTCCACGCTGGAGAGCATCTTGATGTTGGCCCCGGCGGAGAAGAACTTTTCGCCCGCGCCTGTCAGCACGATCACGTAGACGTCGTTGTCCATGCGCGCCTTGAGGATGGCGTCGTCGAGCTGGCGGTTCATCTCGTAGGTGTAGGTGTTGGCCGGGGGATCGTCCATGGTGATGATGCCCACGCCCGCGTCCTTGCGGTAGGTGACCAGTTGCTTGGTGGCGGTTTCGGTGCTGGCTGCCATGTCAGGCTCCTCGTCTCGTGAAATAGAAAATCATTGCTTGGACCGCGACGCGCGCCGGACCGCCGGGGCTCGCACGCCGTGCAGGAAAATGTCGCCCATCTGCCGCGCCAGGCTCTCGGCATCGCCGTCCAGGCGCGGGTTATACCAGGTGTAGAGCCAGTTCATCATGCCGAACAGGCTGAGGACCGCGGTGCGGCTTTCGACCCCGTGGTGCTTGGCTGATTCTACCCCTTGGCGGCGCTTCAGGTCGTCCATCAGGCCCAGGCAGATGCGGTAGTACTCGCGCTTGAGCGCGCGCACCTCGCTGCCGTAGCTGTTCTTGAGCACCTCGTCCTCGTGGGAGAGAACCTTCATGGCCGCCTGGTGCGCCAGGAAGTACTCCAGATGGTTCTGGATGAAGACGCGCAGGCGCTGGGCGGGGTCGGCGACGCCGGCCAGCCGCTCGCGCAGCCGCTGCATGATGGTGGTGAAGGTGTGCTTCTGGATGAGGTAGAGCAGCTTTTCTTTGCTCTCGGCGTAGTAATAGAGGCCGGCCAGGCTCATGCCGGAGGCGCGGGAGAGGTCGCGCATGCTGGCGCCTTCGTAGCCCTTGTCGCAGAAGACCTCGGTGGCGCAGCGCAAAAGCTGGCCCAGGCGCCGGTCGAAGCGCTGGGGAGCGGGCGGACGCGAGGCGTCGCGCGCCGCGCGCGGGCGCAGGTTGGAGGTGGCGGTGGCCATGCCCTGTGGTCGTGCCCTATTCGAACGTTCGTTCGAACTTTTCTCTATCTTAAGGGTGTCCGCCCGCAATGGTCAAGAGGATCAGTTGCGGATGTCGGCCATCAGGCGCTCGATCTCCGCCTTGATCTCGGCGGTGGGGGGCAGCAGCGGCAGGCGCGGCGGGCCGCCATAGTAGCCGTTCAGGTCCATGGCGTACTTCACTCCGGGGACCCCGAACTCGCCCACCACCTTCTGCGCCGCCTCCACGATGCGCTTCTGCTTTTCCTGGGCCAGGGCGATATCGCCCTCCTTCCAGGCGCTATAGATCTCGAAGCAGATGGTCGGTGCCGGACAGGCGAAGGCCAAGATCGCCCCCACCGCGCCCAGCTCGAGGGAATCTTCCAGGGTCTGCGCCGAGCCCACAAGCACCTGGAAGCCGACCTCCTTGGTGCGGGTCTTGAGCTTCGGTGGAGCCGCCACCGCCGCCGGCGCGCCGCCCAGCGCGCTGGCCGGCACCACTTCCCCGCCTTGCGGGGCCGCCGGCACCGCCAGCATCCGTCTGGTCACCGCCTGTTGCGTTTCCGTGACCTGCACGGTGCGCTTCGCCGGGCTCTTGCCGGTTTCCGCGATCTCCGCCTTCACCTTCTCCAGCACCCCGCAGGATTCCTTGATGGCGATGATGTTGGGATGGTCGGCGAGTTCACGCACCACCTCCACCGGCATGTCGTAGCCGGTGGCCTGCGGGAAGTTGTAGATGACGATCGGCAGGGGCGAACGGTCGGCCACGGTGCGATAGAAGGTGGCCTCGTTCAGCGGCTTCATCTGGCGCTTGTAGTAATGCGGGGTACGCACCATGGCCACGTCGTAGCCCAGGGTGGCGGCGTACTCGGTGAGCCGCAGAGTCTCGATGGCCGACTCGATGCCGGTGCCGGCGATGAGCACCTTCTCGGGCGCCGCCGCCTCGCGCGCCGCCTTGAAGACGTCGCGCCGCTCCTGGTCCGAGAGCAGGATGGCCTCCCCGGTCGAGCCCAGCACCACGATGCCCTGGATGGGCGTGCGCGAGTAGCGCTCCACGTTGTGCTCCAGCTTCTTGAAGTACACGTTGCCGTCGGGATAGAAGGGCGTGGTGATGGGGGGAAACAGTCCGTTCAGCAGCATCGTCGTGTCCAGTTTCTGGTCTCTCGTTTCCAGTTTCTAGACGAGTATAGCGCCGGCCCGTCTTGGAAACCCTGAAACCTTGAGACTCTGAAACCTCACCAGGCTGAAGGTCCTAGTAAACCTTGATCTCCACCCGGTTCCCGTCCGGGTCGCGGACGAAGGTGGAGAGCCCCTTGCCCTCGGCGCCGTCGTTGACCTCGGCGGGGGTGGGCTCCAGGCCGGCGCGCTTCAGGCTGGCGATCACGTCGTAGATGCTGCTGCCGCTAGCGGCGAGGCAGAAGTGTGTCTCGGTGAGGTTGGCGGCGGGTGCGGGATTGGTGGGCGTAGCTTCGAACAGGTCGAGCACGCTGGCGCCCGCGCGCAGCGTCACGATGAGGTAGCCGGCCTTGGACTTGCCCTCGTGCTCCAGCTTCATGCCCAGGGTCTCGGCATAGAACTTCTTCATGGCCTCGAGCCTCTTGGTGACCAGGGCGACATGGTCCAAGCCTTTGTAGGTGATCACGCCCGGGATTGTAGCAGCCCGGCCCGCACGGAGCTATTTCGCAAGACCTAAGTCGCGCCCACACCCGCGGCCCGCGCCACCGGGTCCACCTCGGCGGCCTTGCCGCCCGACTTGAACTCGTCCACCAGGTCGAGGAAGACAAAGACGTCGGGCACGCGGGAGGTGCTCACAGCCACGTTGTCCAGCCACTTGCCTTCCGCCTTGATGCGTAACTGCTGTCCGGCGATGCGGCACTTGGCCAGGGTGGCGAAGGAGATAGGTGGCCCGTCCTTCCAACTGATGCCTTGCTGGGAGAGGCCGAGCTTGCCGAACTTGACCGTCTCGCCGTTCTTGACGCGGCGCCGGATGTCGTCGCGAATGGCGGGATTCACCCGCCGCAGGACCATGCGGATGGCCTCCTGCCCTTCGCGCCAGTTGGGACTGATGCTCAGTTTGCGCCCCTCGCGCGAGACCAGGATCAGTGTCATCATCCCCGAGGAGCTCCCCTTGGCCGCCGCCTGTGCGATCAGGTAGCCGATCAGGCCAAAATGCACCATTGCCTGCCCCGTGGGTGTCTGTCGGAAGGTAGTGGAGGCGATCTCGTCCCAGCGCATCTCCGTGCCGCCGAGAACGCCCTGCGTCTGCACTCCTTCGGAGTGGACACTCAGCTCCGCCTTGGAGGCGGCGATCCACAGCCACACCGCCAGCCCGGTCACCGCAACCGCGATCCCGGCGGAAACCGGCTCCACCTTGTTGCCGTCGCTGTAGAACCCCAGCGCGACCAGCCAGGCCACCGCCACCGGCAGCAACACCAGCAGCCGCCAGATCAGGTTCTGCTTGAAGCTCCTCTCGGGAGGAGAAATGAACATGCGCAGCCTCCTACCGGCCCGCGGCCAGGATCCTCTGCAGCAGTCTGGGATCGTCGGGCAGCAGGCCCGCCTTGGGCAGGCGCGTGGTCAATTCGCGCCAGCCCGGCTGCAGCGCGAAGGCCTTCTGGAAGAGCGGCAGCGACTCGTCCACCCGCCCCATCGTGACCAGGGCCACCGCGTGCCAGTACTCCATCTCCGCCAGGCGGCTAGGCAGCACTCCCGGGGTCTTGGCGGCGATCTCCTCCGCCGCCGAGTACTCGCGCAGCGCGCCCTCGTTGTCGTGGCGTTCGACGGCGGCGTCGCCCGCGTTCATGTGGTTGTAGGCGCGCTGCAGGGCGACCAGGCGCCGCAGCTCCGGGATGGGCTGGTCGGCGTCGTCCACCCGCAGATCGAAGACTTTATCTTCCCAGGGCCGGCCGCTGGACTGGGCCTTGACCACGAGGATGGCAGCCGACTGCCGTCCACGGATGTCGCCGCCCGCCGCTTGCCCCGCCTCCAACGCCGCCAGCATGCGCTCGGCCAGGTCGCCCTTGGTCTCCTGGAAGGCCTTGGCCATCGCCGGCCACACCTTGGCGTTGGACATCAGGTTGGCCTGCGCGGAGAAGTTCTCCCCCACCTGGATCCAGCCGTCGTCCGGGTCGGTGGAGGGACGCTGCATGTGCTGCTCTCCCGGCGTGACCAGCCCCACCACGTCGCCGGCCGCCTGGATGTCCTTGGTGCCGGTGTAGGCGGCCACATGACCTTGAGCGTCGA
The DNA here is from genome assembly GCA_035624475.1 of Terriglobales bacterium. NCBI lineage: Bacteria > Pseudomonadati > Acidobacteriota > Terriglobia > Terriglobales > Terriglobales bacterium. Next base: position 151 of record DASPRL010000233.1, on the reverse strand, counting down.
TCATGGCCACCTGGCGCACGTTGCGGTGCGGATCGGCGGCCAGCAGGCCGCGCAGGGCCTCGGGAGCGCTCCGTCCGGCACGCATCGCGGCCAGACCCAGCGGGCCGTAGGAGGGATCGATGAAGGATTGCGTGGCCACCGCGCCCACGCC
>DASPRL010000232.1 GCA_035624475.1 Terriglobales bacterium | reverse complement strand
TTTTCGCAAGAGAGGCTTCAGTACACCGACGGGATCCACTCGCTAGGCGCCCAGATGAGGACCGGTTCGTCCTCGCCATTCTTGCGGGCAGCGTCGATTGCCTCGTCGGGGGTGTCACCGTAGCCGAGTACTTTGGATTGCTCCTCGTTAAGGGCAAGCCAGCAGTTCCGCGGTGCGTTGTACACGGCATCGGAAATGTCTGCACATGGCATCTTCGTACCTCGCGACACTTGCATCCTACATCAGGTGATGCAGGACGGGTGATTGCAGGGACAAAAGTCTACTAATAATTAGACGGATTGCAAGTGGGATCGGTCACAAGAATCCGGCCAGTCTCACGTAAGCTATTGGTTCTTAAGGTCCTTCTTCCATTGGGCGACAACAGCCTTTCCGCAATTTGCCTTCCCGGGGCCGCTGGCAGCCTCTTCGCCGTGGCTTGCCCACCAACCCAGCCGCCTAGTTATCAGGCACATCCCACTCCTCATAGTACCGCCGGCCAAGGTCAAGCTGACACACTACCAGCTTCCCGCGCTCAGGGCGAAGCTCGTGGCGAGATATAATCAATAACTGCGTTGGGCGCCCACCCTCATTTGTAAGGAAAGAACCATATGCCGACCGATGTGATCATGCCCCAGATGGGGGAGTCGATCTTCGAAGGCACGCTGACCAAGTGGCTGAAGAAGCCCGGCGACAAGGTGCAGCGCGACGAGCCCCTGTTCGAGATCTCCACCGACAAGGTGGACGCCGAGATCCCCGCGCCCGCCTCGGGCGTGCTCAAGGAGATCAAGGTGGCGGAAGGCACCACCGTGCAGGTGAACACGGTGGTGGGCGTGATCGACGCGGAAGGCGCGGCGGTGGTGGCGGCGCTTCCCCCGGCCCCGGCCAAGGCGGAGGCGCCCAAGGCGGCGCCGGCTCCCGCACCAGCGGCGGCGAAACCGGCACCGCCAGTTCCGGTCGCCGCAGCCAAGCCAGCGGCTGCTCCCGCGGCGGCAGCGCGCGAGGTCATCGAGTTCCCCGGAGAAGAGGGCGGGCGGGTGCGCTCTTCCCCGCTGGTGCGGCGCATCGCCAAGGAACACAGCATCAGCCTGGCGCAGGTGCCGGGCACGGGCCTGGGCGGCCGCATCTCCAAGCAGGACATCATGAGCTTCCTGGAGAAGCACGGGGCGGGCGCGCCGGCGGCGGGGCTTCCTCCAGCGCCCACGCGCGCGGCCGCGGCCCCGGCGATGCCGGCTCCCTCAGTCCCGGCGGCGCCCGCGGTCATTCCCGGAGAGCTGGTGCCCATGAGCGCCATGCGCAAGAAGATCGCCGAGCGCATGGTGGAATCCAAGCGCACCAGCGCACACGTGCATTCCGTCTTCGAAGTGGACATGACCCGCATCGTGCAGTTACGCGAGCGCGAGAAGGCGGCCTTCGAGCAGCGCACCGGCTCGCGCCTGACCTTCACCACCTTCTTCTGCCGGGCGGCGGTGCAGGCGCTGCGCCAGGTGCCCATCGTCAACTCCTCGGTCGAGGGCGACAACATCCGCTACCACCGCAACATCAACCTGGGAGTGGCGGTCTCGCTGGACTGGGGGCTGATCGTGCCCGTCATCAAGAACGCCGAGGAGAAGAACTTTCTGGGCTTGCAGCGCGCGATCCTGGACCTGGCGGAGCGGGCGCGCGCCAAGAAGCTGGCCCCCGACGACGTGGCCGGCGGCACCTTCACCATCACCAACCCGGGCAGCTACGGGCAGATGTTCGGGCTGCCCATCATCCCGCAGCCGCAGGTGGCGATCATGGGCGTGGGCTCCATCAAGAAGCAGCCGGTGGTGGTGACGGCCGAAGACGGAAGCGATTCCATCGCCATCCGCTCCATCTGCCATATCTCCATGGGCTACGATCACCGCATCGTGGACGGCGCCGTGGCCGACCAGTTCCTCGCCGCCGTGGCCAAGTACCTGGAAGGCTGGAACGAGGATATCGGGTAAGAGCTTCTTCGCCGCGGATGGACGCGGATTCCCGCAGACAAGAAAAAAGACGGCAGGCCGGGCGGCCTGCCGTTTCCTTTTGCGCGAGTTGGCGGAGCCGTACTGGGCCTTGAACCACGCCGAGTCGTTCAGGCAGCCGACCACGCCCTCGGTCAGCAGTTCATCAGTCGCCCAGGGAGTTGAGCAGGTCCGCGAAGCTGGAGGTGATCTGCGTCACCGCCTGGGTAAAGAGCGCCTGGTTCTTGATGCTCTTGCCGGCGAAGGGCGCGGTGTGCTGGATGATCTGGGAGACGAAGGGCACCGCGGCCTTGAGCTTTTCGCTGCCCATCTTCGCGTCTGCGCCGTAGGCGGCGGCGAACATCTG
>DASPRL010000231.1 GCA_035624475.1 Terriglobales bacterium | reverse complement strand
CCAGCCGCACGTTCTGCCCCTTCTTGCCGATCGCCAGCGAGAGCTGCGAGTCGTCGACGATGACCTCGAGGTGCTTGTCGGCTGCGTCGACCACCGAGACGCGGCTCACTTTCGCCGGCTGCAGCGCCTTCTCCGCGAACGTCACCGGGTCTTCGTGGTACTCGATGATGTCGATCTTCTCGCCGCGCAGCTCGCGGATGATGGACTGCACCCGCATACCCTTCATGCCGACGCACGCGCCGACCGAGTCCACGTCCTTGTCCTTCGACATCACCGCGATCTTGGTGCGCTCGCCTGCCTCGCGCGCGATCGCCCGGATGACCACCGTGCCGTCGTAGATCTCCGGCACCTCGGTCTGGAAGAGGTGCTGCACCAGCTCGGGGGCCGCCCGCGAGACCACCAGCGCCGGGCCCTTGGCGGCCTTCTCCACCCGCGCGATCACCACCCGCACGCGCTCCCCGATGGCGAACGACTCCAGCCGCGACTGCTCCTTGCGCGGCATGCGCGCCTCCGCCTTGCCCACCTCGAAGATCACGTCCGGACCTTCCACCCGCTTCACCGCCGCGGTCACGATCTCGCCCAGCCGCCCGATGTACTCGTTGTAGACGGTGTCGCGCTCCGCCTCCCGCACCTTCTGGAAGATGACCTGCTTGGCCATCTGCGCCGCGATCCGACCCAGCACCTCGGTGGGCTTGTAGAAGCGCACCTCACCCCCGACCTCGACGTTGGGGTCGACCTTGCGGGCCTCGGCCAGCGGGATCTGCAGGTTGGCGTCCTCCACCTGCTCCGGGGCCTCCACCACTGCCTTGACCGCGAAGGCCTTGATCTGCCCCGTCTCCTTGTCCAGCTCCGCCTTCAGGTTCTCCTGGCTCTTGTAGTACTTGCGGGTGGCGATGACGATGGCATCCTCCACCGCGCTCACCACGATCTGGGGGTCGATCCCCTTCTCTCGGCTCAAGGCGTCGATCTGTTGGTACAGCAGGCTCGCCATAATTCCCTACCGATCTATGATTGCGGGTCCTGTTCTTGGTCGTTAGTCGTTAGTCGGTGGCCGATCGTCCTTCGCTACCAGCTGCTCGCTACCATCTACCTTCTTCTAAAACTCCGGAACCAGGTTCGCTTTCTCGACATTCGCCAGCTCGATCTCGACTTGCGGTCCCGGCGTCGCTTCGGACGCCTTCCTGCCTTTTTCCTTTTGCCGTTTGCCTTCGAGGCTCAGCACGAGCCGTCCCTCCCCGAAGCGCTCCAGTCTTCCCTCGAAAAAGCGATTGCCGTTCACCGGCTCGCGCGTCATCAGCTTCACGCGGCGGCCGAGGAAGCGTTCGAAGTCCGCCGCCCTCGCCAGCTTCCGGTCCAGCCCCGGCGACGACACCTCCAGGGTGTAGGAGCCGCCCGGCACCGCGTCCTCGACGTCCAGGATCGTGCCCGCCTCGCGGCTGAGCGCGGCGCAATCCTCGTGGCTCACGCCCCCGGGCCGGTCGATCACGATGCGCAGCAGGCGCGACTTGCCGCCGCCCCGCAGCTCCACTTCCACCGCTTCCAGCCCCAGGCCGGCCGCTACCCGGTCCACGACTTCCCGAATGTGCTCCAGGTCCGCAGCCATCCCTGCTGACTCCCGACCCTGACTCCCGACAACTGCTCAAATAAAAAGTGGGCTCGCGCCCACTGGTGTGTTTCGCCAGTACCGCTCACTCCAAGTTCTTACTATACGCCCCCGGTGCCCGAATTACAAACTCGCTCCGCCGTCCGCAAGTGCTTGACCTGGAAGGAGTCTTTGCCGGGTGGGCGGAGGCGGAGATATCCTGGAGCCTGCGGAAGTGAGACGCGCGCCGCCCTCCTCGCCCGCCGCTACTTGCGCCGCTTGCGGCGGCGCGCCACCTCGGCCCCGTACAGCCCCAGCAGGGCGTGCATCGGGCGTCCGTAGATCGCGGCCAGCGAGGCCAGGCGATAGATGTGGGGCACGCGGCCCCGCGCCTCCAGCTCCGAAAGCGAGTTCAGCGAAAGTTCGTAGTCCGGGTTGCGCTGCTTGCGGGCGACCACGCGGCTGCGCGCCAGCACATCGCGCATGGTCATTCCCAACCCTTCCCGCAAGCGGCGAAGCGCTCTCCCGGCCTTGGGGACCCTGGTTATCATCCGTTGGATGGTACGATGCGGCTTGGACACAGTACGCCCTCCGGCCTTTCGGCACAAGGGGGAATTTCGACAAAGTGCCCCCCGGGCCAGTCAAGCACGGCCAAGGCGAACCGTGTCGCATTGCGCAGAAGATTTCCGGATTCGGAACATGGCCCCCGCACCCGATCCCCGCTTCCGCGACCCCATCACCGCCCGCCTGGCCGGCTTCCTGACCTCCATCGGCCTGGAGGTGGAGCCCGCCCAGCTTCCCTCCACCACCTTCCTCCCCGGATTGATGATCCGCGCCGGCAAACTGCTGGTGGACGAGTCCCGGCTCAGCTATCCCGGCGACCTGCTGCACGAGGCCGGACATCTAGCCCTGCTGCCCCGCGCGCGGCGCGCCCACTGCGACGACAACGCCGGCGCCGATGGGGGCATGGAGATGGCCGCCATCGCCTGGTCCTACGCCGCCATCCTGCACCTGGAGATGGACCCGGCCATCGTCTTCCACCCCGCCGGCTACAAGGGCGGCGCCCAGGCCATCCTCGACAACTTCGCCCAGCGCCGCTATGTCGGCGTGCCCGTCCTGGAGTGGCTGGAGATGACCGCCGATGGCAAGCGCGCCGCTGCCCTCGCCGTCCCGCCCTTCCCTCATATGCTGAAGTGGGTGAATGACAGGGAGTGACTTGGTCTTCGGCCGGTCTCTTACAAACATCCCGAGCGTGGCGAGGGACCCCTATAGCCAAGACAGTCGTTGGTCGTTAGTCGTTGGTCCCTTCGGCATTCGCCTCAGGGCAGGCTAAGAACGGGCCGCCCAGACCCGTGTGGCACAGCCGCCTCGACCCGTGTGGCACAGCCGACCCGGCTGTGCTCTTAGGTCCTGCTATCCACTATTCACTATCCACTGCTCCGCCCGCCCCTCGGGATGGCGTCATGCTGGGCGGGCCTTCGGCCCGCGAAGCATCTCGCGCGCAGCATCGGAATCTCCTCTCTGGGAGTCGTTGGCCTGCGACAACCGACGGCGATTCGCCAACGACCAACGACGAACGACCAACGACTCTGGAGGCCAAGCCATGATCCGGGTCACAGTAGGGCTCCCTCGCTCCGCTCGGGATGTCTTTAAGAGCCCAGCCGACGACCGAGAGCCCAGGACCGACGGCCCTGGCCTCAGGCAGGAAGAAGATCCCGGTGCTGCCCGCGAGGTGCTTCGCGGCCCGGAGGGCCGCTCAGCATGACGCCTGGAAGCATTTGTGTGGCGATAGGGTTCCCTCTCCCGCTGCGCGGGATCGGGATGTTTCTTTGGGACCTGCTGACGTCTGACGTCCGACGTCTGACGTCTGTTCGAGGTGCTGAATGCTAGAATATCCAATGGTCATCCTACCCAGCGAGAGTTCCCAGTCATGATCCACTTTCCCGTACCGGAAGCCCTGACTTTCGACGACGTGCTGTTGCTGCCGGCGCGCAGCGACGTGGTGCCCGCCACCGTGGACACGCGCACCCGCCTCACCCGCAACATCACCCTGAACATCCCGGTGGTCAGCGCCGCCATGGACACGGTGACCGAGGCCCCCATGGCCATCGCCATCGCCCAGCAGGGCGGGCTGGGCATCGTCCACCGCAACCTCTCCATCGAGCAGCAGGCCGCCGAGGTGGACAAGGTGAAGCGCTCGGAGAGCGGCATGATCGTGGATCCCATCACCATGTCGCCCGAGGACAAGATCGCCGACGCCATGGAGGTCATGCGCAAGTACCGCATCTCCGGCGTCCCCATCACCAAGAACAAGAAGCTGGTGGGCATCCTCACCAACCGCGACCTGCGCTTCGAGACCCGCACCGACATCCCCATCGCCAAGGTCATGACCAAGGAGAACCTCATCACCGTGCCCGTGGGCACGACGCTCGAGGACGCCGAGGCCATCCTGCACAAGCACCGGGTGGAGAAGCTGCTGGTGGTGGACAAGAACTACAACCTCAAGGGCCTGATCACGGTCAAGGACATCCAGAAGAAGCTGAAGTACCCCAGCGCCTGCAAGGACTCGCACGGGCGGCTGCGGGTGGGCGCGGCCATCGGGGCCACCGGCGACTTCCTGGAGCGCGCCCAGGAGATGGTGAAGGCCAAGGTGGACGTGCTGGCCATCGACAGCGCCCACGGCCACTCCACTCGCGTGCTGGAGGCCATCCAGGCGGTGAAGTCGAAGCTCCCCGAGGTGGAATTGATGGCGGGCAACGTGGGCACCTTCGACGGCGCCTGCGAACTGGTGAAGTGCGGCGCCGACGCCATCAAGGTGGGCATCGGCCCGGGCTCCATCTGCACCACCCGCATCGTCACCGGAGCGGGCGTGCCCCAGATCACCGCCATCGCCGAGGCTTACCGCGCCACCAAGGAAGCGGGCGTGCCCATCATCGCCGACGGCGGCATCAAGTTTTCCGGCGACATCACCAAGGCGCTGGCCGCGGGCGCCAGCGTGGTCATGATCGGCTCGCTGCTGGCCGGCACCGACGAGAGCCCGGGCGAGACCATCCTCTACCAGGGACGCTCCTTCAAGTCCTACCGCGGCATGGGCTCGCTCTCGGCCATGGCCATGGGCTCGAGCGAGCGTTACGCGCAGTCGGTGGAAGAGGGCAACGGCGACGCTTCCACCGCGCTGGTGGAGAACGGCGAGGCCAACCGCCTGGCCAAGCTGGTGCCCGAGGGCATCGAGGGACGCGTGCCCTACCGCGGCCCCTTGGCCACCATGGTGCAGCAACTGGTGGGCGGGCTGCGCTCGGGCATGGGCTACGTGGGCTGCGGCACCATCGCCGAGCTGCAGCAGAAGGCGCGCTTCGTGCGCATCTCGGGAGCGGGACTGCGCGAGAGCCACGTGCACGACGTCATCATCACCCGCGAGGCCCCCAACTATCGCCTGGAGTAAAGGAAAAGAACACTGGCCCGTGTCTGAGTCCGCGACCCACAAGTTCCTGCGCTACTGGCTGCCCGCGCTGCTGTGGCTGAGCCTCATCGCTTCCACCTCCAGCAACGCTTTTTCCTGGGAGAATACGGGCAGCATCCTGGAGTGGCTGCTCTCCGCGCTCTCTCTCCGGCTGAGCGCGGAGCATCTCTACCTGCTCCACTTTTCCATCCGCAAGGCCGCTCACTTCACCGAGTACCTGATCATGAGCTTCCTGTGGTACCGCGCCGGGCAGAGCGGACGGAAGGAGTGGCGGCGCTCCTCGGCGCTGCTGGCGCTGGGAGTGTGCCTGGCGCTGGCCTCTGCGGACGAATACCACCAGACCTTCCTGCTCTCGCGCACCGGCGCCTTCCGCGACGTGCTGCTGGATTTCTCGGGGGCGCTGTGCATGCAGTTGGTGATCGCGTGGCGGGCGCGGCGCACCGCCCCTGCCGCCTGAGGGCGGCCGGCGCTCCTTGACAAAAGAAAAAGCGCATTCCGACGAGCCGGAATGCGCCCGGAAAGGGTGATGGGAGAAGTTACTCTTCCTTCTTCTCCTCGGGCGGCGCAGCCGCTTCCTGCTCGGCCTTGGCCTGGGCCTCGGCTTCTTCCAGGGCCTTCTTGCGCTCCTCGACCTTCTTGGCGCGGACCTCGGCGCGCTTGTGGCGCTTCTCTTCCTGCACCTTCTCGCTGCCCACCAGCTCGACGAAGGCCTTGTCGGCGCCGTCGCCCTTCTGCCAGCCGCTGCGGACGATGCGGGTGTAGCCGCCGGGGCGGTCGCCGACGCGCGGCGCCACCACGTCGAAGAGGCGGTCCACCGCGGCCCGGGTCATGAGATAGCCGAGGGCCAGGCGGCGCGCCGCCAGGTCGCCGCGCTTGCCCAGGGTGATCATCTTGTCCACGTGGGGACGCATGGCCTTGGCCTTGGGGACGGTGGTCTCGATGCGGTCCTCGAGGATGAGCGAGGTCACCAGGTTGCGCAGCAGCGCGCGCCGGTGGGCGGTGTTCCGTCCGAGTTTCCAGCCTGCTTTCAGGTGGCGCATGGTCGTCTCCTAGTGTCCTTCGCCCAGGATGCCGGCGACGGAGGGGCTGCCAGGCACGGCGTTGCCGCGCTCGTCGATCTTCATGCCCAGGCTGAGACCCATGGACGACAGGATCTCCTTGATCTCGTTGAGCGACTTGCGGCCGAAATTCTTGGTCTTGAGCATCTCGGCCTCGGTCTTCTGCACCAGCTCGCCGATGGTCTGGATGTTGGCGTTCTTCAGGCAGTTGTAGCTGCGCACGGAGAGCTCCAGCTCCTCCACCGAGCGATTCAGGTTCTCGTTGCGGATCTCGGGCTTGCGGTCGTCGGAGGCGGCCGCGGTCTCGATCTCCTCCTCGAAGTTGATGAAGATGTTCATGTGGTCCTTGAGCAGCTTGGCGGCCAGGCCGACGGAGTCGGCGGGCGCGATGGAGCCGTTGGTCCACACCTCGAGGGTGAGCTTGTCGTAGTCGGTGATCTGGCCCAGGCGGGCCGCATCCACGATGTAGTTGCACTTGCGCACCGGCGAGTGCACCGAGTCGATGGGGATGAAGCCGATGCCCAGGTCCTCGTCGAAGTTCTTGTCGGCGGCGACGTAGCCGCGGCCGCGCTTGAGCCGCATCTCCATGTCCAGCTTGCCGCCCTCGCTGATGGTGGCCAGGTAGACTTCCTTGTCCAGGATCTCGACGTCACCGTCGGCCTCGATCATGCCCGAGGTCACCACCCCGGGCTTGTCGGCGCGCAGGTAGATGGCCTTGGGGCCTTCCCCGTTGAGCTTGAAGGGCACCTGCTTGAGGTTGAGGATGATGTCGGTGGCGTCCTCGACCACGCCCGGGATGGACTGGAACTCGTGCAGCACGCCCTCGATCTTGACCGCGGTGACCGCCGCTCCCTCGATGGAGGAGAGCAGCACGCGCCGCAGGGCGTTGCCGATGGTGGTGCCGAAGCCCCGCTCGAAGGGCTGGGCATGGAACTTGCCGTACTTGTCGGTCAGGGTCTCGGTGTCAACCGCGAGCCGCTTGGGTTTCTGAAAGCCTTTCCACAACATGGTCATCTTTCTCCTTTTCGGCCCTGTGGCGCGAGGTCACCTCCCGCCGGCCCATCGGCGGGGGCTGCGTGACCAGGGCTGCTCGGGCGCGAATGGCTGGGCTGGTTCACGTTCGTTTACTTGCTGTACAGCTCGACGATCAACTGTTCGTTGACCGGCAGGTTGATGTCTTCGCGCCTGGGCAGGGCCGTGACCCGTCCCTTGAGGTTCTCGCGGTCCAGCTCCAGCCAGGCCGGCAGGGTCTGGTGGCTGGTGAACTCCTGCGCCGAGGCGACCACGGGCAGCTTGCGGCTGCGCTCGCGCAGCGTGATCTCGTCGCCGGGCGCGACCTGGAACGAGGGGATGTTCACGCGCCGCCCGTTCACGTCCACGTGGCCGTGGCGCACCAGCTGGCGCGCCTGGCGCCGGGAGATGCCGAAGCCCAGGCGGTAGACCACGTTGTCGAGCCGGCACTCCAGTTGCTGCAGCAGGACCGCGCCGGTCACGCCTTTGTGGCGCGCCGCCTTCTCGAAGTAGTTGCGGAACTGCCGCTCCAGCGTGAAGTAGATGCGCTTGGTCTTCTGCTTCTCGCGCAACTGCAGACCGTAGCCCACGATCTTGGCCTTGCGGTCCTTGCCGTGCTGGCCGGGAGCGAAATTGCGTTTCTCCACCGGACACTTGTCGGTGAAGCACTTCGGCCCCTTGAGGAACAGCTTCATGCCTTCGCGGCGGCAAAGGCGACAGACTGCGTCTTTGTAGCGTGCCATGTTTCTCCTTCTAGACTTCAGGGTCGATCAGTTTACGGACTGGCCGTCCTTCGTCCTGATCCAACTTCTGTCCTCGGTCGTTGGTCGATGGCCTTCTCGCTTCAGCGTTTCGGCCGAAGGCCGACGATCTCTTCCTAAACTCTCCGCCGCTTGGGCGGGCGGCAGCCGTTGTGCGGCACCGGGGTAGCGTCCTTGATCATGCGCACCTCCAGGCCGGCGGCGGCCAGGGCGCGGATGGCGGACTCGCGTCCCGAACCCGGCCCGCTGACCCGTACCTCCAGGGAGCGCACGCCGTGCTCGCGCGCCTGGTTGGCGGCGTTCATGGCGGCCTGCTGGGCGGCGAAGGGCGTGCCCTTGCGCGACCCGCGGAAACCCAGCGAGCCCGAACTCTTCCACGACAGCACGCGGCCCTCCGGGTCGGCGATGGTGACGATGGTGTTGTTGAACGAGGCCTGGATGTGGGCCACGGCAAAAGGAACGTTCTTGCGCTCCTTCTTCTTGAACTGCTTGCGCTTGCCCTTCTTCTCCGGGGCTGCCGGAGCGCCAGGGGCGGCGCCGGGTGCTGCGGGCGGTGGTGTCGGTTTCGCCATAAATTATGTCTTCGCCGCGGATTTCTTTCTTACGGCCACGGTGCCGCGGCGCGGACCCTTGCGGGTGCGCGCGTTGGTGTGGGTGCGCTGCCCGCGAACGGGCAGGTTGCGGCGGTGCCGATAGCCGCGGTACGACCCGATCTCGATCAGCCGCTTGATGTTCATCTGCACATCCTTGCGCAGGTCGCCCTCCACGTTGCCTTCCTGCTCGATGACCTGGCGGATGCGGTTGACCTCTTCCTCGTTCAGATCCTGGACCTTCTTGGCGCCGTCCACGTTGGCGGCCGCACAGATCCTGCGGGCGCGGGAGTGCCCGATCCCGTAGATGTAGGTGAGTGCGATGACCGCGTGCTTCTGGCGCGGCAGATCCACGCCGGCAATCCGTGCCATAAAAACCGTCCTTGGTCGTTGGTCGTTGGCCGACGGCCAAACTCGCTGGCCGCGCGGCTGCCGTTATCCCTGACGTTGCTTATGCTTCGGGTTTTCGCAGATCACCCGCACCACCCCGCGGCGGTGGATGATCTTGCACTTGTCGCAAACCTTCTTGACCGATGCACGAACCTTCATAAAGTCCCCAGTTCCCGGTTCCCGGTTTCCGGTTACGGACCGGGAGCCGCAATCATTTGTAGCGATACACGATCCGTCCGCGGGTCAGGTCGTAGGGGGAAAGCTCCACCGCGACCTTGTCGCCGGGAAGGATGCGAATGAAGTTCTTGCGCATGCGCCCGGATACGTGCGCCAGGACCTGGTGTTTGTTCTCCAGTTCCACCCGGAACATGGCATTGGGCAACGGCTCGATCACCGTGGCCATGACTTCAATCGCGTCCTCTTTGCTCATTCAACTCCTGGAACCGGTTCTCAGTTCCCGGTTCCCTACTCCGTCAGAATCACGGGACCATCCTTGGTCACCGCCACGCAGTGCTCGAAGTGGGCGCTGAAGCTGCCGTCCTCGGTCACCGCCGTCCAATTGTCGTCCAGCACGCGGGAGCCCGGCCTGCCGGCGTTGACCATGGGCTCGATGGCGAGCACCATGCCCTCCTGCAGCCGCGCCCCATGTCCCGGCAGGCCGAAGTTGGGCACCTGCGGGTCCTCGTGCAGCTTGGTGCCGATGCCGTGGCCCACGAACTCGCGCACCACGCTGAAGCCGTTGGCTTCCACCAGCTCCTGCACCGCCGAGCCCAGGTCGCCGACGGTGTTGCCGACGCGCGCCTTGTCGATGGCCCGGTAGAGCGAGGCCCGAGTGATCTCCAGCAACTTCTCCACCTCCGCCGTGGGCTGGCCCACGGCCACGGTGACGGCGGCGTCGCCGTAGTAGCCGTCGAGCACCACCCCGCAGTCGATGGAGACGATGTCCCCGGCCTTGAGCAGCCGCCGCTCGGAGGGGATGCCGTGCACGATCTCCTGGTTCACCGATGTGCAAAGAACGCAGGGGTAATTCAAGTACCCCTTGAACGCGGGCTTGGCCCCGAGTTCCCGGATCTTCTTCTCCGCGGCGCGCTCCAGTTCCATGGTGGAGACGCCGGGCTGGGCCATGCCAGCCACCAGGTCCAGGACCTGGCGCACGATGCGCCCGCTGCGGCGCATGCGCTCGATCTCCGACGGCGACTTACAGACGATCGCCATGCTCGATCGCCTGGAAGGCCTCGGCCGTGACCTGCTCCACCGGCCTCGCGCCGTCCAACTGCCGCAGCCGCCCCTGGCGACGGTAATAGTCGGTCAGGGGCAGGGTCTGCCGCTCGTACGTCTTCAGGCGCTCCGCAATCACTTCCTCCGTGTCGTCCTTGCGCACAAGGAGTCTGCTGCCGTCGACGTCACAGGTGTCGGCGACGCGAGGAGGCTGAAAGTGGATGTTGTAGATGCGTCCGCAGGTGGGACACGAGCGGCGCCCGGCCAACCGTCGCAAGAGCTCATTATATCCCACCGCGATATCCACCACAATCGGGGGGACATGCATCCTGCCTTTGTCAAAGAACTCTGTCTTCAAGAACTTATCCAGCCACTCAGCCTGGGCGATGGTGCGCGGGAAACCGTCCAGGATGAAACCGCGGGCGCAATCCTGCTGCGCCAGCCGGTCCGCCACCATGCCGCAGACCAGCTCGTCGGGCACCAGATCGCCGCGCTCCATCACCGCCTTGGCCTTCCTGCCCAGCTCGGTCGAGCGAGCCACGTTGTCGCGCAGCAGGTCGCCGGTCGAGATCTGGGGGACGCCGTAGCGCTCCACGATCTGCTTGGCCTGCGTGCCCTTGCCCGAGCCCGGCGGCCCCAGCAGGATGATGGGGCCGACCTCGCGGGTCTTCGCGTCCGGCATGCCGGTGGGCGGTGCTGCCATGCGCTCCTCGGAACCGGTCACCAAATGCGCCGCCCGCGAATGCGTCCCTTGGAGGTGAAGCCGTCGTAGTGGCGCATGATGAGTTGCGATTCGACCTGGTTGACCGTGTCCATGGCCACGCCCACCACGATCAGCAAGGAGGTGCCGCCGAAATAGAACTGTACCCCCAGGCCGCCGGTGATCCAGGCAGGCAAGCGCTCGAAGAAGGTGCCGCCCAGCCACCAGGGCAGGTGGTTGAGGTGGATGCCGGTGATCATCCACTCCGGAATGAAGGAGATGAGGATGAGATAGAGGGCGCCCACCAGGGTGATGCGGGTCAGGATCTCGTTGATGTGGTCGGAGGTGCGCTTGCCGGGGCGGATGCCAGGAATGAAGCCCCCGTACTTGCGCATGTTGTCGGCCACCTCGTTGGGGTTGAAGACGATGGACACGTAGAAATAGGCGAAGAAGATGATGCCGATGGCGTAGAGCAAAGTGTAGAGGGGTTCGCCCCAGCGCAGCGCGTCCAGCACCGGGCCGAAGATCTTGCTGTTGTGCAGGAAGTAGCCGGCCGTCTGCGGGAAGGTGAGGATGGAGGAGGCGAAGATGACGGGCATGACGCCGCCGGCGTTCACGCGCAGGGGCAGGAAGGTGGACTGCCCGCCCATGACCTTGCGTCCCACCACGCGCTTGGCGTACTGCACCGGGATGCGGCGCTCGCTGCGCTCCACGAAGACGATGAAGGCCACCACCGCGATCATGCCCACGATCAGGATGATCATGGCCGCCGGGGTGAAGGCGCCCCAGGCCTTGGTGTTGATCTTGTCCCACAGGTCGGCGATGCCGCGGGGCAGGCCCACCACGATGCCGGCGAAGATCAACAGCGACATGCCGTTGCCCACGCCGCGCTCGGTGATCTGCTCGCCCAGCCACATCACGAAGACGCTGCCCGCGGTCAGGGTGATCATGGTCATGAGCACGAAGCCGAGGCCGGGATTGTTGACGTAGCCCTCGCCGCCGCGCTGCAAAGCGTAGGCGATGCCCAGCGACTGCACCGCACTCAGCAGCACGGTGAGGTAGCGCGTCCACTGGGTGATCTTCTTGCGCCCCAGCTCGCCCTCCTTCTGCAGCTTGGCCAGGGGCTCGTACACCACCGTGAGCAACTGCAGGATGATGGAGGCGGTGATGTAGGGCATGATGCCCAGGGCGAAGACGGTGAGGCGGCGCAGGTTGCCGCCGGCGAACAGATCGATGAAGCCGAAGACGGTGCCGCGGCTCTGGTCGAAGAACTGCTCCAGCTTGTCCGCATTGATGCCGGGGGTGGGAATGTGCCCGCCCAAGCGATAGACCGCCAGCAGCGCCATGGTGAAGAGCACGCGCTTGCGCAGGTCGGGGATGCGGAAGATGTTGGTGAACTTCTCGATCATGGCTACGCCTTCGGCTCGGAGGCCCCTCGCTTGGCTCGGGCTTTCGACGGCGGACTCCCGGCGTCGCGTGGCTCGGCCTCACGCCCGCCCAGCGTCTCCACCTTGCCGCCGGCCTTGGTGATCTTCTCCTGGGCCGACTTGGAGAACTTGTGGGCGTGCACGGTGACGGCGGACTTCAATTCCCCGTCGCCCAGGATCTTGTAGGGCTCGCCGGCACGGGCCAGCAGGCCGGCCTGGAGCAGCACCTCCGGGGTCACCGTCTTCTCGCCCAGGGCGGCGATGCGCTCCAGATTGATGATGGCGTACTCCTTGCGGAAGATGTTGACGAAGCCGCGCTTGGGAATGCGGCGGTGCAGGGGCATCTGGCCGCCTTCGAAGCCGCGCATCATGCGCGAGCCGGAGCGGGAGCGCTGGCCCTTGTGGCCGCGGGTCGAAGTCTTGCCCATGCCCGAGCCCATGCCGCGGCCCACGCGCTTGCGCTTCTCCGACGCCTTCCTGGGTGCTCGAATCGTGGACAGGTTCATAAAGTCGACCTCAGCGCAGGATCTCGACCAGGTGCGGGACCTTGTTGACCATGCCGCGGATGGCGGGAGTGTCCTCGCGCTCCACGATCTGGTTCAGATGAGTGAAGCCCAGCCCGCGCACGATCTTCTTGTGCTGGGTGGGGGCGGCGATGGCGGAGCGCACCCACTGGATGCGGAGGGTGGCCTTCTTACCGGCTGTTGTTTGCGCGCTCATGGCTCAGAGTTCCTCCAGGGGCTTGCCGCGCAGGGCGGCGACCTCGCCGCGATCGCGCAGCTTGCGCAGGGCGTCGAAGGTGGCCTTGACCACGTTGTGCGGGTTGGCGGTGCCGATGGACTTGGTGAGCACGTTCTGCACCCCCGCCGAGGTCATGACCGCGCGCACCGCCCCGCCCGCGATCACGCCCGTGCCCTCGGGGGCGGGCTTGAGCAGCACCATGCCGGAGCCGAAGCGTCCCAGCACGGTGTGCGGGATGGTGGTCTGGGTGAGGTTCACCCGGATGAGGTTCTTCTTGGCAGCTTCGATCCCCTTGCGGATGGCCTGGGGCACCTCGCGGGCCTTGCCCGCGCCGTAGCCCACCACCGCGGCGGCGGGGTCGCCCACCACCACCAGGGCGGCGAAGGAGAGGTTCTTGCCTCCCTTGACCACCTTGGTGACGCGGTTGATGGCGACCACCTGGTCCTTGAGCTGGAAGCTGCCTGCGTCGATCCGTTTCTTCACAGTTGGCATCGTTGCACTCGAATCCTGTTTGGCTAGAACTGCAAACCTGCCTCGCGGGCGGAGTCGGCCAGGGCCTTGACCCGTCCATGATAGAGATAGCCGCCGCGGTCGAACACCACCTTGGTCACGCCCTTCTGCTTGGCGCGGTCGGCGATCCTCTTGCCTACTTCCTTGGCGGCGGCGACGTTGCCGCCCACGCGCTTGGCGCCCTTGCCACCCCCCTCGGCGCTGTTGGCCGAGACCAGGGTGATGCCCTGCATGTCGTCGATGAGCTGGGCGTAGATGTGGTTCAGGGAACGGTAGACGCTCAGCCGCGGGCGCTCCGCCGTGCCCAGGATCTTGGAGCGGATGCGCTCGTGGATGCGTTGCCGGGTCTGGTTCTTCGAAAGTCGTGTCAGCATACTCTCTTCTCTTCCACGTTTCCTCAGGGCCGAGCCCTGAAGGTTCTCGTTTCTTACCGATCCCTCGCTACGCTCGGGATGATCGCGCCGGGCTCAGACGCAAACGCGATCATTTCGCCCCCGTCTTGCCGACCTTCTTCTTGAGGCGCTCGCCGGCATAGCGCACGCCCTTGTTCTTGTAGGGGTCGGGGGGGCGCAGGCCGCGCATCTCGGCGGCTACCTGCCCCACCTTCTGCCGGTCCACGCCGGTGAGGGTGAGGCGGGTCTGCTTGGCGTCCACGGTCACGTCGATGCCGGAGGGCAGCGGGTACTCGATGGGATGCGAGTAGCCCAGGCTGAAGACCACGATGCCCTTGCCCTTCATCTCGGCGCGATAGCCGATGCCGACGATCTCCAGTTCGCGGGTCCAGCCCTTGGTGACGCCCTCGACGGCGTTGTTGACCAGGGCGCGCGCCAGCCCGTGCACGGCGGCCTGGGAATCGTTCTCGCGGGTCGCCACCAGGTTGCCGTCCTTCTGCTCCATGCGGACACCCTGGGGCAGGCGGGTCTCCAGCTTGCCCTTGGGGCCCTGCACCGCCACCACGTTACCCTGCAGGCTGACCTGCACGCCCTTGGGGATCGCAATCGGTTTCTTGCCAATTCTCGACATGACTTCAGCCTCGTCCCGCTACCAGATCTCGCAGAGCACTTCGCCTCCCACGCCTTCCTTGCGGGCGCGGCGGCCGGTCATCACGCCCTTGGGCGTGGTCAGGATGTTGATGCCCAAGCCGCCCAGCACGCGCGGGATCTCGTTGCGCCCCACGTAGACGCGGCAGCCGGGCCGGGAGACGCGCATCAGGCTGCTGATGGCGGCCTCGTCGTTGGGCCCGTACTTCAGGTAGAGGCGCACGACCTTGTGCCCGCCCTCCTCCACCGCCTTGAAGTTGGTGATGTAGCCCTCCTCCTTGAGGATGCGGGCGATCTCCAGCTTCAGCCGGGAAGCGGGAACATCCAGCTTCTGGTGCCTGGCCTTGATCGCATTGCGGATGCGGGCCAGGAAATCTGCGACCGGATCGGTCAAATTCATCGTCAACATCTCCTTGCGCCGCCCGTTCGCCCCGGCGAGCCGGGGAACCTGCGGCGGCGGTGAAACCAGTTACCAGTTGCTAGTTTCTCGTTTCCAGTTTCTGGAACGAGAAACCCCTTGCTACCAGGACGACTTGGAAACCCCGGGGATCTCGCCGCGCAAGGCCAGCCCGCGGAAACAGAGGCGGCAGATGCCGAACTTGCGTAGGTAGCCGCGCGGGCGCCCGCACAGGCTGCAGCGGTTGTGCCGCCGCGACGTGAACTTGGGTTTCCGTTTGTCCTTGACTCGCTTTGCTGTGGTTGCCATGCGTCGTTTTTCCTTGTTCCGGATGCCTTACTGGGGCCGGAAGGGCATGCCCAACTGCTTGAGCAGGGCGCGCGCTTCGTGGTCGCTCTTGGCCGTGGTCACGATGGTGACGTTCATGCCCTTCATCTTGTCCACCTTGGCATAGTCGATCTCCGGGAAGATCAACTGGTCGTGCAGGCCCAGGGTGTAGTTGCCGCGGCCGTCGAAGGAGCGGGTGGAAACGCCCTTGAAGTCGCGCACCCGGGGCAGGGCCACGTTGACCAGGCGATCGAAGAACTCGTACATGCGGTCGCCGCGCAGCGTGACCATGGCGCCGATGGGCATGCCGGCGCGCACCTTGAAGGCGGCGATGGATTTTTTGGCGCGCGTGACCACCGGCTTCTGGCCGGTGACCTGGCCCAGCTCCTGGACCGCCGGGTCCAGCACCTTGGCGTTCTGGGTGGCCTCGCCCACGCCCATGTTGACCACGATCTTGTGCAGCCGCGGCACCGCCATGGGGTTCTTGAGCTCGAACTCCTTCATGAGCGCGGGCGCGACCTCCTTCTCGAACTTGACGCGCAGGCGCGCCCCGCCCTTCACCCCGGCCTGGGGCCGGCCTTCGGGCTGCTTGGCTTCCGCCTGTTTCGCTTCCGCTTTCGGTTTCGCCATAACTCTAGAATCCTGTCGTCGGTCGTCGGCCGTCGGTCGTCGGCCAGGACCTTGTGTTATTTATCCAAAGTACTTCCGCAGCGGTGGCAGATGCGCACCTTGCGGTCGCCGCGCACCTCGTGGCGGATGCGCACCGGCCCGCAACTGGGGCAGAGCAGCATCACGCTGGAGATGGAGATGGGACTCTCCTGCTCGGCGATGCCGCCCTTGATGTTCTTCTGCGGGTTGGGGCGCACGTGCTTCTTGACCATCTTGATGTGCTCGACCAGCAGCGTGCCCTCGTGGGGGAAGACGCGCAGCACGCGGCCCTCGCGGCCCTTGCCGCGGCCGGCGATGACCCGCACCGTGTCGTTGCGCCGAATATCCACTTGCGCGCTCATGGCTAGAGCACCTCCGGGGCCAGGGAAACGATCTTCAGGAACCTCTTCTCGCGCAGCTCGCGGGCCACCGGCCCGAAGACGCGGGTGCCGACGGGCTCGCCGGTATCGTTGATGAGCACGGCGGCGTTCTGGTCGAAGCGGATGTAGGTGCCGTCGCGGCGGCGGTGCTCCTTGCGGGTGCGCACGATGACCGCCTTGACCACCTTGCCCTTGGGCACCTGGCTGTCGGGAGCGGCCTCCTTGACGCTGGCCGTGACCACGTCGCCCAGGCCGGCGCGCAACCCGGTGTGCCCGCCCAGCGGCAGGATCATCTGCAGCTTGCGGGCGCCGGAGTTGTCCGCCACCTCCAGCATGCTTCTCATCATCACCGACATAGCTTCGTTCTCCGTTCTTCCCCGGGCCTAGTTCGCCTGGGTCTCCTCGACCTGGGGCACCAGGGCGGCCTTGCGGATGATCTCCGTGAGGCGCCAGCGCTTGAGCCGGGAAAGCGGCCGGGTCTCTTCGATCCGGACCACGTCGCCCACGTGGGCCAGGCCCTTCTCGTCGTGGGCATAGAACTTCTTGGAGCGCGAGACCACGCGGCGGTACAGGGGATGCGCCTTCTGGCGCGTGACCTCGACCACGATGGTCTTCTGCATCTTGGTGGAGACGACCTCGCCGACTTTGCTGTTGCGGCGGGAGACGGCCGAGTTGGAAGTGTTGGTCTCAGGCATCGCTTATCGCTTCTCCGTGGCGGCCGCCTTGCGGGACGCGCTCTTGGGGGCCTCGCCGGCCAGTTGCTGCTCGCGCATGATGGTCTTCACGCGCGCCAGGTCCTTGCGCAGGCCGCGGATCTTCTTTAGGCTCTCCGTCTGGCCCATCTGCATCTGGAACTTCAGGCGGAAGAGCTGGTCGTGGAGCTCGCGCTCCTGGTGCTGCAGCTCGACGTCGGTCAGGTTGCGAATCTTTTCCGGTTTCATGCTTCCATCCCTTACATCGCCATGTGCCGCGACACCAGCTTGGTGCGCAGCGAGAGCTTGTGCGAGGCCAGGCGCATGGCTTCGGAGGCCTCCTGCTCGGTGACCCCTTCCATCTCGAAGAGGATCTTGCCGGGGCGAACGACCGCGACCCAGTGGTCAGGGGCGCCCTTGCCCTTGCCCATACGGGTCTCGGCGGGCTTCTTGGTCACCGGCTTGTCGGGGAAGATGCGGATCCACACCTTGCCGCCGCGCTTGATGAAGCGGGTGATGGCCACACGGCTGGCCTCGATCTGCCGGTCGGTGATCCAGCCGGGCTCCAGCACCTTCAAGCCGTAGTCGCCGAAGGCGAGCTGGCTCGAGCGCCAGGCCTTGCCGCGCATGCGACCGCGCTGTTGCTTGCGGTACTTGACTTTCTTGGGCATCAACATAGCAAAGTTCCCAGTTCCCGGTTCTCAGTTCCCGGTTGAAATCTAAAAGGCTCCCGAGGCCGGCGCCGCCTGGCCTTCGCGCTTCTTGGCGGGCAGGATCTCGCCGCGGTAGACCCAGCACTTCACCCCGATGACGCCGTAGGTGGTGCGGGCCTCGGAAAAGCCGTAATCGATGTCGGCGCGCAGAGTGTGCAGCGGCAGCCGCCCCTGCAGGTACCACTCCGAGCGCGCGATCTCGTTGCCGTTCAGGCGGCCGCTCACCCGCACCTTGATGCCCTTGCAGCCGAAGCGCAGGGCCGAGTCCACCGCCTTGCGCATGGCGCGGCGGAAGCCCACCCGCTTCTCCAGTTGCAGGGCGATGGATTCGGAGACCAGCTGCGCGTCCAGCTCGGGCTTGTGCACCTCCTGGATGTCCACGTGGACCTCGCGGTTGGTGCGCTTCTGCAGTTCGCCCTTGAGCTTGTCGATCTCCGCGCCCTTGCGCCCGATGATGATGCCGGGACGGGCGGTGCGGATGATGATGCGCAGCTTGTTGCCGGGCCGCTCGATCTCGATGGAGCTGACGCCCGCCGACTTCAGCTTCTCCAGCAGTTCGCCCTTCAGCTTCACGTCCTCGTAGAGCAGCTTGTCGTAGTCGCGGTCCACGAACCAGCGCGACTTCCAGGGCTTGGTGTAGCCCAGGCGGAAGCCGTAGGGATGTACCTTTTGTCCCATAACCTCTCCTATTTCCTCGCAGCCTTCTTGCCTGCCGGCTTCTTGCCGGCGGTGTGACCCTTCGCTTTCTTCGCGGGAGCGGCGGGCTGGGCCGCCGACTCCTCGCCCACCACCGTGGCCATCTCCTCGCCTGCGGGCTTGCGCTCGGCCAGGGCGATCTCGATGTGGGCCATGCGCCGCTGGTAGCGGTAGGCACGGCCCATGGGGGCGGGGCGGATGCGCTTCATGCGCGGCCCGTCGTTGGCCACCGCGCGCTTCACGTAGAGGTTGTCCACGTCCACGTCGACGCCTTTTTCCTGGCTCAGGTAGCTGGCGTTCTCCACCGCCGAGCGCAGCAGCTTCTGCACGTCCTCGGCGCAGCCCTTGCGGGTGAAGGCCAGGGTGTTCATGGCGTCTTCCACGCGCCGGCCCTTGATCAGGTTCAGCACCAGGCGCACCTTCTGCGGCGACATCCGCATGTATCGCGCTTCTGCTCTAAACTCCATGATCTCTTACTCCTTGCCCTTGGGCGCCGGGGCCGCCGGAGCCGCGCCGGCCGCGGGAGCCGCCGCCGGGGTCGAGGGGATGATCTGCCCGGGCATGCGCCCGGGCGCCGCGGTGGCCGCGACCTCGGTGGCCGCCTTCATGGCGTGCGCCTTGAAGATGCGGGTGTGGCTGAACTCGCCCAGCTTGTGCCCCACCATGTTCTCGGTGACGTACACCGGGATGAACTTCTTACCGTTGTGCACGGCGATGGTGTGGCCCACCATCTCGGGGTGGATGGTGGAGCGGCGCGACCAGGTGCGAATCACCTTCTTCTCGTTGCGCCGGTTCATCTCCTCGATCCTGTTGAGGAGGTACAGGTCGGCGAACGGACCCTTCTTGGTTGAGCGAGCCATGCCTACTTCCTCCGGCCGACGATGAACTTGTCGGTCCGCTTGTTGTTGCGGGTCTTGTAGCCGCGGGTGGGCTGGCCCCAGGGGGTGACGGGGTGCCGCCCGCCCGAGGTCTTGCCTTCGCCGCCGCCGTGGGGATGGTCCACGGGATTCATGACCACGCCGCGGTTGGTGGGCCGGATGCCCAGCCAGCGCGTGCGCCCGGCCTTGCCGATGGAGATGTTCTCGTGATCGAGGTTGCCGACCTGGCCGATGGTGGCCATGCAGTCGAGCGCCACTTTGCGGGTCTCGCCGGAAGGCAGCTTGACCAGGGCCCAGTCACCCTCCTTGGCCACCAACTGAGCGGCGCCGCCGGCGGAGCGCACCATCTGCGCGCCCTTGCCGGCCCGCAGTTCGATGTTGTGGATGGTGGTGCCGGGAGGGATGTTGCGCAGGGGCAGGGCGTTGCCCACCAGGATGTCGGCCTCGGGGCCGCTCATGATCTTCTGCCCCACCTGCAGGCCCAGGGGCTGCAGGATGTAGCGCTTCTCGCCGTCGGCGTAGTGCAGCAGAGCGATGCGGGCGGAGCGGTTGGGATCGTACTCGATGGAGGCCACGGTGGCGGGCACGCCGACCTTGTCGCGCTTGAAGTCGATGATGCGGATTTTGCGCTTGTGGCCGCCGCCGCGGTGCCAGATGGTGATGTCGCCCTTATTGCGGCGGCCCCCGGTGCGCATCTTGGCCTCGGTCAGCGGCTTGTGCGGCCGGTTGGTGGTGAGGTCTTCGCTGGTCACCCGCGTCTGGAAGCGCAGGGTCTCGGTCACCGGTCTGTAGGTTTTGATCGCCATAAGTTAGCTCTTAGCCTTTAGCTCTCAGCCAAACTGCCATCACATGTTCTGAGCGTATTCGGGCATCTTCTCGCCCGCCTTCAGCCGCACGTACGCCTTCTTCCAATCGCGGCGATAGCCGGCGAACTGTCCCCGGCGCCGCTCCTTGCCCACGAAGGTGGCGGTGCGCACCGAATCCACCTTCACCTTGAAGATGGTCTGCACCGCTTCCTTGATCTCGGTTTTGGTGGCCTTGGAGGCGACCTCGAAGACCAGCGTGCCCTGGGTCTCCTTCACCCCCAGCCCCTTCTCGGTGATGAGGGGGCGGCGCAGGATCTGGTAGGCGGATTTCATCGCGCCACCTCCGCGCGGCGGCGGCCCGCCGTCGCCTTCAGCGAATCCTGCAGCTTCTCCAGCGCGGGCTTGGCGAAGATGGCGCGGTCGTAGCGCAGCAGGTGATAGGGATGCACCTGGTTGCCGCGCACCAGCTCCACGCCCTCCAGGTTGCGCGCACTGAGCTCGAGGTTGCGGTTCTCCTTGCCGGCCTCGACCAGCAGTGCGGTCTTGTCGACGTGCAGGGCGTCGAGGGCCTTGCGCATCTCCTTGGTCTTGGCTTCCTTGAGCTCGAAGCTCTGCACCACGATGAGCTTGCCGTCGGCCAGCTTGGCGGCCAGGGCGGAGCGCAGCGCGCCCAGCAGCTTCTTGCGCGGGAAGGCGAAGTCATAGGAGCGCGGCTGCGGCCCATGCACGGTGCCGCCGTGGCGCCACAGCGGCGAACGAATGGAGCCCACGCGGGCCCGCCCCGTCCCCTTCTGCCGCCACAGCTTCTTGCCCGCGCCCGAGACCAGCTTGCGGTTCTTGGTGGCGTGGGTGCCGGCGCGGCGGGCGGCCTGGTAGTGGCGCACCGCTTCCCAGAGCAGGCCTTCATTGACCGCTCCGAAGACTTCGTCGGCGAGGTCGAGGCTTCCGACCTTCTTGCCGCTCAGATCGACAACGTCAATTTTCGCCATATGCGTTTCCGTCGCTATTTCTTCGCTGCTGCGCGCTTGGCCGCCTTCAAGGGATCGACGGTGGCCGCGCCCGCGAAGCCGCGGCGCTCGCGCGGCGGCTTGCCGGCCTTGTGGATGACCACGTACCCGCCCTTGGGTCCGGGCACCGCGCCTTCCACCACCAGCAGGTTCTCTTCCTTGTCCACGCCCACGATGCGCAGGTTGCGCACGGTGACCCGGTCCACGCCCATGTGCCCCGACATGCGCATCCCCTTGAAGACGCGCGAGGGGAAAGCGGAGGAGCCGATGGAGCCGGTGATCTGGAACATGGAGCCGTGGGACTTGGGGCCGCCGGCAAAGTGATGGCGCTTGACCACGCCGGCGAAGCCGCGTCCCTTGCTGGTGCCGATCACGTCCACGAACTTCTCGCCCTCGAAGATGCCGACCAGCACCTTGTCCCCGACCTTGTCGGCGGAAGCGCCGTCGCCGCTCTCCACCGGCACCTCGCGCAAGAAGCGCACCGGAGGCAGGTTGTGCTTGGCCAGGTGGCCGCGCTGCGGCTGGGTGAGGCGGGACTCTTTGATGAACTCGATGAGCCCGATCTGGGCGGCCTCGTAGCCGTCCTTGGCCGCGGTCTTGCGCTGCGTGATGACGCAGGGACCGGCCTGCAGCACGGTGACCGGGCGCACGTCGCCCTTGTCGTCGAAGAGCTGCGTCATGCCGACTTTCTTGCCCAGGATTCCGTTGACCATAGTCTTCTCTTCCTCATCATGCCCGCCGCTCAGGGCGGGCACTGCCGGTTACCTCAGATCCTTCGCTCCGCTCAGGATGACCGCGCCGGACTCCCGCTCGGTTCGGCGCCCAGCGCCTCGCCTCGCTCACGCCCGGCGAACGCGGTCACTTGTGTTCCTTCCCGAACGCCTTGATCTCCACGTCCACGCCGGCGGGAAGGTCGAGCTTCATGAGGGCGTCGACGGTCTGCTGCGTGGGCTCGAGGATGTCGAGCAAGCGCTTGTGGGTGCGGATCTCGAACTGCTCGCGCGACTTCTTGTCCACGTGGGGCGAGCGCAGCACACAGTACTTGTTCTTGACCGTGGGCAGGGGGATGGGCCCGGCGATGGTCGCACCCGTGCGCTTCGCCGTCTCCACGATCTCGCCGGTGGACTGGTCGAGCACGCGATAGTCGTACGCCTTCAAGCGAATCCGGATTCTCTCTTTTCCGATCACGTTGTCTGGCCTCAAAGATCTTTCCGGCTAGCGGGCTTGCGCCTCATCTGCCTTGTTGTACCTGCTTCTGCGGGCCTGCGGTCCGCCCGCCCGGACCGGAGGTCCGGGCCTACACGATCCCTATTTCAGGATCTCGGTGATGGTGCCGGCGCCGACGGTGTGGCCGCCCTCGCGGATGGCGAACCGCAACCCCTTCTCCATGGCCACCGGCGTGATCAGCTCGATCTCCAGATTGACGTTGTCTCCCGGCATTACCATCTCCGTGCCCGCCGGCAGCGACGCCACCCCGGTCACGTCCGTCGTCCGGAAGTAGAACTGCGGCCGGTAGCCGGAGAAGAAGGGCGTGTGCCGCCCCCCCTCTTCCTTGGTCAGCACGTAGGTCTCCGCCTTGAACTTGGTGTGCGGCGTGATCGAGCCCGGCTTGGCGATCACCATGCCGCGCTCCACCGCCTCCTTGTCCGTGCCCCGCAGCAAGAGCCCGGCGTTGTCCCCCGCCATGCCCTCGTCCAACTGCTTCTTGAACATCTCCACGCCCGTGACCACCGTCTTCTGGGTGTCGCGGAAGCCCACGATCTCCACTTCCTCGCCCACCTTCACCTTGCCCCGCTCGATGCGGCCGGTCACCACCGTGCCCCGCCCCGAGATCGAGAAGATGTCCTCGATGGGCATCAGGAAGGGCTTGTCCGTCTCCCGCGGCGGCAGCGGAATGTA
>DASPRL010000230.1 GCA_035624475.1 Terriglobales bacterium | reverse complement strand
GCCCAGCGCCTGGTGCGGCGCATCTGCAAGGACTGTGGCGAGGTGGTCGAGATCCCCTACCAGAGCCTGATCGAGGCCGGCTACGGCCCCGAAGAAGCCAAGACCGTCAAGATCAAGAAAGGCAAGGGCTGCCAGACCTGCAACAACAGCGGCTATAAAGGCCGCTGCGGTCTCTACGAGGTGATGGAGATCGACGACGAGGTCCGCGAGCTTATCCTGGTCGGGGCCTCCGCCGTCGAACTCAAGAAGAAGGCGGTGGAGCGCGGCATGATCACCCTCCGCCGCAGTGGGCTCATCAAGGTCATGAACGGCGAGACCACGCTGGAAGAAGTGGCTCGCGAAACCGTTCACTAACGCTGGAGAAGAAGGGAAGAGTGGGGCATGGCAACCACGACGCTGAGCGATCTGCTGAAGAAGATGCTGGAGATGAGCGGCAGCGATCTGCACATCACTACCAACTCGCCGCCGCAGGTGCGGGTGCACGGCCACCTCACTCCCCTGGACATGCCGCCGCTGACGCCCACCGAGACCAAGCAGCTGGCCTACAGCGTGCTCACCGACGCCCAAAAGCACCGCTTCGAGGAGAACCTGGAGCTGGACTTCTCCTTCGGCCTCAAAGGCCTGGCCCGCTTCCGCGGCAACTGCTTCAACCAGCGGGGCGCGGTGGCCGCCGTCTTCCGCGTCATCCCCTTCGAGATCAAGTCGTTCGCCCAGCTCGGTCTGCCCCCGGTGGTCTCCCGGCTGTGTGAGAAGCCGCGCGGCCTGGTGCTGGTGACCGGGCCCACGGGTTCGGGCAAGTCCACCACCCTGGCGGCCATGATCGACAAGGTCAACGGCGAGCGCCACGACCACATCATCACCATCGAGGACCCCATCGAGTTCGTGCACCAGAACAAGAGCTGCCTGGTGAACCAGCGCGAAGTACACTCCGACACCAAGGGCTTCACCGAGGCGCTGCGGGCGGCGCTGCGCGAGGACCCCGACGTGGTGCTGATCGGCGAGATGCGCGACCTGGAGACCATCGAAGCGGCGCTGCGCATCGCCGAGACCGGCCACCTGACCTTCGCCACCCTGCACACTAACTCGGCGGCCTCGACCATCAACCGCATCATCGACGTCTTCCCCTCGCACCAGCAATCGCAGATCCGCGCCCAGCTCTCGCTGGTGCTGGAGGGGATCCTCTGCCAGGCGCTGCTGGCCAAGCCGGGCGGGCAGGGGCGGGTGATGGCCATGGAGATCATGGTGCCCAACGCCGCCATCCGCAACCTCATCCGCGAGGACAAGATCCACCAGATCTACTCCGCCATGCAGTCGGGCCAGGACAAGTTCGGCATGCAGACCTTCAACCAGTCTCTGGCCACGCTGTACTTCCAGAAGCAGATCTCGCTGGAGACGGCCCTGCAGCGCTCTTCCATGGCGGACGAATTGCAGGAGATGATCAACCGCGGAGCGGGAGTGGTTTCCAAGCCGCCGGTGGCGGCGGGAGTGCGCAAGTGATTCGGGCCAGGACGGGAAGGGTGAGGAAACGCGCCAGATCGGCAGCTTAACGGAGGTTGACCATGCCAGTCTTCACGTTTACCGGTAAGAGCGCAACGGGCGAGAAGGTTACCGGAGAACGCGCGGCGGAAAACAAGCAGGTGCTGGCCGCTCAGCTTCGTCGCGAACGCATCAACGTGGTGAACATCAAGGAGAAGGGCAAGGAATTCTCCCTGCCCACCTTCGGCTCGGGCAAGGTGAAGGCCAAGGACGTGGCCATCTTCTTCCGCCAGTTCTCGGTCATGATCGACGCCGGCCTTCCCCTGGTGCAGTGCCTGGAGATCCTGGCGGCCAACCAGGAGAACCTCGCCTTCCAGCGTTGCCTGACCGGGGTCCGGACCACGGTCGAAGGCGGCGCCACCCTGGCCAACGCCATGCGCGCCTATCCCAAGATCTTCGACGACCTGACCACCAACATGATCGAGGCGGGCGAGACCGGCGGTATTCTCGACACCATCCTGCAGCGCCTGGCCGCCTACGTGGAGAAGGCGGTGAAGCTGAAGAGTGCGGTCAAGTCGGCCTTGGTGTACCCGGTCTCGGTCATCAGCATCGCCGTGCTGGTGGTGGGCGCCCTGCTGAAGTGGGTAGTGCCCATCTTTGCCAACCTCTTCGTCGGTCTGGGCGTGGCCCTGCCCCTGCCCACCCGCATCACCATCGGGCTCAGCCACTTCGTTGGGGCCACATGGTGGGTGTTCATCCTGGTGCTGATCGGCTCCTGGTTCGGGATCAAGTACATCCGCAAAGAGCCCAAGGGACGCCTCTTCTTCGACAAGATCCTGCTGAACCTGCCGGTCATGGGCATGCTGCTGCGCAAGATCGCGGTGGCGCGCTTCACCCGCACCCTGGGCACCCTGATCACCTCCGGCGTCCCCATCCTGGAGGGCCTGAGCATCACCGCCCGCACCTCCGGTAACGCCGTCCTGGAGGCGGCCCTGATGAAGGTCCGCAAGGCGATCGAGGAAGGGCGCACCATCGTCGATCCGCTGCGCGAGAGCGGCGTCTTCCCCAACATGGTGACGCAGATGATCGGCGTGGGCGAGGCCACGGGCGCCATGGACGCCATGCTGCAGAAGATCGCCGACTTCTACGAGGACGAGGTGGACACGGCCACCAAGGACATGCTGACCTTGCTGGAACCGATCATGATCGCCTTCCTGGGCGTGGCCGTGGGCGGCATCGTCATTTCGCTGTACATGCCGCTGTTCTCCATGATCGGAAAACTCGCAGGGTAGCGAGCTCCCCCGATCCTTTGGCCGGCCGGCGCGGCCCTGGGCCGCGGGGACGGGTCTGTGTTGAGGCCGGCGGGCCGCGGAGAGCCGCCAAGCATGGCTACGGAATCCAAACAGCGCACCTGGCTCATCTGGCTGGTCAAGGTGCGCATCTTCGTCATCCTCTTCCTGGTCGGCATCGAGCTGGCGGTCACCCGCCTCACCCCCACCAGCATCCCCGAGGGCAGCTTCTTCGGCGTCATCGTGCTCTGGTTCGCGGTCTCGCTGTTCTACGCCCTTCTGCTTTCCCTGTGGAACGACGACGAGATGCACTCCCGCCTGCAGATCCTCACCGACCTGGCCTTCGCCACGGTGGTGGTCTACCTCAGCGGAGGCAGCGAGAGCTACTTCAACTTCGTCTATCCCCTGGTCATCCTCATGGCCAGCATCCTGCTCTCGCGCGCCTGGACCTACCTCACCGCTGCCCTCGCCTTCATCCTGGTGGGCGCGATGCTGGAGCTCTCCTACTTCGAGGTCATCCGCTCCTATTCCACGCTGCGGCCCGACATCAAGTCGCTGCAGGCGACCATCTTCATCAACCTCTTCGCCTTCGGGGCCATCGCCTACCTTTCCAGCCAATTGAGCACCAAGCTGCGGCAGACCGGGGTCGAGCTGGAGCAGGCCAGCGGCGCCCTGGAAAACCTGCAGGCCCTGCACGAGAACATCATCTACTCCATGCGCGGAGGGCTGATCACCACCGACCTGGACGGCCGCATCAAGGTGCTCAATGCCGCCGGCGAACAGTTGCTGGAGCGCAGCGCCGCCGAGGTCTTCGGCATGCGCATCTCTGAGCTCTTCCTGGACCGGCTGCCGGATGTGGAGTCCTCGGCGGCGCATGGCGAGGTGCGCGCCACCACGCCCACGGGAGAAGACAAGACCTTCGGGGTGACCGTCTCCGCTCTCAACATTCCCGACCGCGGGCTGGTGGGCTACGTCTATACCTTCGATGACCTGACCGAGATGCGGCGGCTGGAGCGCGAGGTACGCATGCGGGAGCGTCTGGCCGCGCTGGGGCGCATGGCCGCGGGCATCGCCCACGAGATGCGGCAGCCGCTCTCCGGGATCGCGGGCTCGGTCAAGGTCCTCTCCGGGATCTCCGCCCTCAACGAGGACGAGCGCCGGCTCATCGAGATCGTGGTGCGGGAGACCGTGCGCCTGAACGAGATCATCAGCGACGTTCTCGACTACACCCGCGAGAAGAACTACCGCTTCGCCCGCCTCGACCTGGTCACCTTGCTCCAGGACACCCTGACCCTGCTGGAGAACCGGCCGCCGCAGGAAGGCGCGCCCCTGCGGGTGGTGCAGCGGATCCAGGTGGAATGCGCGTACTCCGTGGTGGACGGCGACCGCATGAAGCAGGTCTTCTGGAACCTCTGCGAGAACGCGGTCCGGGCCATGCCGCGCGGGGGAACGCTGACCGTGTCGCTCAGCCCCGGCCACGACACCTGGCTCATCAGCATCGCCGACACCGGCAGCGGCCTCACGCTGCAGCAGATCGAGAAGATCTTCGAGCCCTTCCAGTCGCAGTTCGAAGGCGGCACCGGCCTGGGATTGCCCATTATCTACCAGATCGTGCAGGCGCACGAAGGCAAGATCTGGGTGCGCTCGGCGCCCGGGCAGGGCGCAGAGTTCGTGCTCGAGCTGCGGCAGGCGGAGGCGGAGCCCGCCCGCTCTCCCGCCGCGCCCCGGGAGAGAGCGCAGGTGGCCCGTGGCTAGCATCCTGGTCTGCGACGACCACCGCGCCATCTGCGAGGTCCTCGATATCGCTCTGCGCAAAGAGGGCCACCGCGTCGAGACCGTGGGGACGGGAGATGCGGCCCGCAAGAAGATCGACGGCGCGCTCTACGACGTCATCGTCACCGACATCAAGATGCCCGACGTGGACGGCATCGCCGTGCTGCGCCACGCGCACCAGGCCTCGCCCGACTCGGCGGTGGTGCTCATCACCGCGGTCGACGACCTGGAAGCCGCCATCCAGGCGGTGCGGGCGGGCGGCGCCTTCGACTACCTGCGCAAGGGGCCCTCGCTGGTGGAGGAGGTGCGCCTGGCCATCGGGCGGGCCCTGGAGCGCAGCGCCCTGCGCCGCCAGAACTTCGCCTACCGCCGCGACGCCGCCAGCTTCAACTCTTTGGACCACATCATCGGTTCCGACGGCGTGATGGAGAAGCTGAAGCAGACCATCCGCAGCGTGGCCTCGACCGCCAGCACCATCGTGGTGCAGGGCGAGAGCGGGACGGGCAAGGAGCTGGTGGCCCGCGCCGTGCACGCTTGCTCGCCGCGCGCCGCCGAGCCCTTCGTCTCCGTCAACTGTGGCGCCTTTCCTGAAACCCTGCTGGAGAGCGAGCTGTTCGGCTACGTCAAGGGCGCCTTCACCGGGGCGCTGCAGAACCGCCGCGGGCTCTTCGAGGTGGCCGACGGCGGCACACTGTTCCTCGACGAGATCAGTGAGATGAGTCTGGGCATGCAGGTGAAGCTGCTGCGGGTGCTGCAGGAACGCTCGCTCCGCCCCGTGGGCGCGGCCGAGGAGCGGGCCATCGACGTGCGCGTCATCGCCGCCACCAACAAAGACCTGGAATCCCAGGTGACCCAGGGCAACTTCCGCGAAGACCTCTACTACCGCATCAGCGTGATCCCCATCAAGGTGCCGCCGCTGCGCGAGCGCCGCGCCGACATCCCCCTGCTGGCCAGCCACTTCCTGAAGAAGTATGCCCCGGCGGCGGGGAAGAGCATTCTGCGCATCTCAGCCAAGTCCATGGAAGAGCTGAGCGGCTACGATTGGCCGGGCAACGTGCGCGAGCTGGAGAACGCGGTGGAGCGCGCGGTGGCGCTGGAGACCAAGGAGGAGTTGCAGGTGGAGCTTCCCGCCGAGCGCCTGCAGACGCATGCCCTGGCCGCGGCCGCGGGCGGTCCGGGAGCCGTCTGCCTCTCCGTCCCCGCGGAGGGGCTGGACCTGGAGAACTACGTCGCCGAGATCGAGCGCTCGCTCATCCGCTCCGCCTTGCGCCGCTCCAACGGAGTCCAGACCCGCGCCGCCGAGCTGCTGAAGCTCAGCTACCGCTCCTTCCGGCACCTGATCAAGAAGTACAACCTCTAAGGGCAGGAGTCAGAGATCAGGAGTCAGGAGTCAGCGAGGAGTCAGCGAGACCAGCCTGGGAAGACACTGACTCCTGACTACTGACCCCTGACTACTTTTTCTTCAACTGCTGCTTCCATCCCAGGATGCGGGCCTTGTTGCCCTCGGCTTCGGCCTCCGGGATCATACCCTTCTTCTGATAGAGGATGGAGAGGCTGGTGTGGGCCAGGACGTCGTCGGGATCGAGCTCGGCGATACGCTGGGCGGCCGCGATGGCTTCGTCGTAGCGGTTCAGGTCCTGATAGAGCTTGGCCAGTCCGTGCAGGGCGTCGGTGAAGCCGGGATCCAGCTCGATCGAGCGGCGGTAGGCGGCAAGGGCCTCCTCGTGGCGGCCTTCGGCGTAACAATCCAGGGCGGCGTAGTAGGCGTCTTCAGCTTGCCGGCGCTTGCCCTCGTCGGCCATGAGTGAGTCGATTGTAGCACGCGGAAAAATCGGCCTCCCGCGCGCGCTATACTCGGAGAGGCCTCGGGAGTCGCTCTCCGGGGCCCGGACCGCCATGCGAAATCTCCTGCGCTTCCTGTGGAACGCCACCCGGGGCCACCACTTGGCCCCCTGGCGCAGTCCCTACCTGAAGTGGCGCATCGAGACCTACACCGGCCTGAAGATGAGCAAGGTCGGCTTCCTGGAGTTCTGGGGATTCATGTGGCGGGAGCGTGCCCGACTGGGGAGCTTCCTGCAGTGGACGGCGGAGATGGACCGCTATGCCCGCCCCAAGCCGAAGAACCCCTAGCTAGACCGCAGATTCCGCCGAGGCTGGCGCCGGGGCTGGTGCCGGGGCTTCCTCGAAGAGCACGCCCACGTCACTGCCCTTGTCGGCACCCACCACGCGCGCGGCCGCACCCCGGTGGGTGGCGATCTCCAGAAAGCCCATGCTCCCCAGAATGCCGAAAACCTCGCCCGCGGCCCCCTCCGCGTAGGAGTTCCGCATGCGCGTGATCTCGTGCTTGCCCACCAGGATCTTGAAGGAGGGCGGCTCCGGCTGGAACAGTTGCGGCACTTCCTTGGGCGTGATGTTGGTGATGAGGTTGCCGAACTTGTCTACCTTGAGGATGACGCCTTTCATCAGCTTGTCGCTGACCGGCTTGGGTTTGGGAGCGGCAAAGCGCACGTAGTCGGTGATCTCTTCGCCGAACTTGGCCACCTCCACTCCTTTGCTCAACCAGCCCACCACCGCGGCAAAGACGTCGCGGCCGTGGAAGGTCTGGCTCACCGGCTGCAGGAAGTAGTGCTCCGCGGTGATGTGGCGAGCCGAGATGCGCTCCTCGCGTTCGTAGACCAGGGAGAGCACGCCGTTGTCGGGGGCCACGAAGATGTGCTTCCCGGTGGTGACCACCAGCGGGCGGCGCGAGCTGCCTACGCCGGGGTCCACGATGACCAGGTGGATGGTGTCGGGCGGGAAATAGTGGTAGGCCTGGGCGACGGTCAGGGCCCCGTCCAGAACGTCATAGGAGTGGACGGAGTTGCAGATGTCCACGATCTGGGCGGCGGGGTTGATGTTGTAGATAACCCCCTTCATGGTGCCCACGAAGTGATCGGTGGCGCCGAAATCGGTGGTGAAGGTGACCAGACGCTGGGCCAATCCTGTCCTCTCGGGATCGGGAATCCGCTTTCGGGGAAGCGTTCGGAAGGTATATCGCCGTGGTGCTAAAGTCAAGATAGGACACGCAGTTACGGCCGCGCTCGAACCGCGTTGGTCAACCGCGCGCGGCCGCGGCCAGGTCGCGCCCGTCGCTGGCGAGGAGGGATGCAGTTCTGGTATAAGATGAACAGACAATTGAGCGGCGCTCCCGCTGGGGAGC
>DASPRL010000229.1 GCA_035624475.1 Terriglobales bacterium | reverse complement strand
GCCACCGTGGAAGAGATCATGGAGGTGCTGAAGCTCTGCCTGGCGCAGGGGGTCGAGGCCTGCAACCTGGCGGTGCCCATCCTGGACGAGGAACTGCAGGCGGCTTCCGGCGATCAGCACCTGGCGGCGGTCATCTAGACGAATGCCGCCTCGCAGAGGGCTGGCCGTGCCTGGGACGGGGGCTGTTGTGTCGCTCGGCGATCTCGACTTCACGATCGCGCGGCTGGGCGAGTGCCGCTTCCGCTCGCCCTTGTGCGGCGTCCGCTTCGTGGGCGACGACGAGCGCGTCCTCTACCACGCGCGTCTCGAGGACATGCAGCCCTGGCTGGCGGAGGGCGCGGCTCCTCCCGCCATGGAAGCCGCCGGGCCGCGGGCGAAGCTGTTCTTCGATCCCGCCCAGGTCGCCTGTGGGGTCGTCACCTGCGGCGGCCTTTGTCCGGGACTGAACGACGTGATCCGCTCCATCGTCCTGAGCCTCTATCACCATTACGGCGTAGACAAGGTCTATGGCTTCCGGTTCGGGTATGAGGGCATGGTTCCCAGCAGGGGACAGCCGCCGCTGCAGCTGACACCGGATGCGGTCGGCCGCATCCATGAGATGGGCGGGACCATCCTGGGATCTTCGCGCGGGCCCCAGGACCCGGCGGAGATGGCCAAGACCCTGCGGGAGCTGAAGATCGGCATCCTGTTCGCGATCGGCGGCGACGGCACCCTGCGGGGCGCGCAAGACCTCGCCGCGGAAGCGGCAAGGCAGGGAATGGTCCTCAGCGTCATCGGCATCCCCAAGACCATCGACAACGATGTCTGCTTCGTGCAGAAGACCTTCGGCTTCGAGACCGCGGTCACCGAAGCCCGGCGCGCCATCTATGCCGCCAACACCGAGGCGGAGGCCGCGGGCCGCGGCATCGGCCTGGTCAAGCTCATGGGCCGCGACTCCGGCTTCATCGCCGCCTACGCGGTGCTGGTCGACAGCCACGCGGACTTCTGCCTGGTTCCCGAGGTTCCGTTCACCCTGGAGCGCTTCCTGGACGAGCTGGAGCGGCGGCTCGAGCGGAAGGGCCACGCCGTGATCGTGGTGGCGGAAGGCGCGGGACAGGAGCTGATGGCGAGGACGGGCGAGCGCGACGCTTCCGGGAACGTCAAGTACGGCGACATCGGAGTGTTCCTGCGGGACGCGATCCAGAGGCACTTCTGCCGGGCGGGCAAGGAGGTCGGACTCAAGTACATCGATCCCAGCTACATCATCCGCAGCGTGCCGGCGAACCCGCATGACTCGGCCTTCTGCCTGCTCCTCGGGCACAGCGCCGTGCATGCGGGCATGAGCGGAAGAACCAACATGGTCGTCAGCTTCTGGAACCACCAGTTCACCCACGTCCCCATACCCCTGGCCGTGTCGCAACGGAAGAAGATCGATCTCCGGGGGGTGCTGTGGAACAGCGTGCTGGCCACCACCGGACAAGCGCACGACCTGCGCTGAGGCTCCCGGAGCCGGACCGCAGAGCGCGGAACTAGCAGTTTTGCCAGTTCTGCGGCGCGTGCGGCCCCTCTTACCCTGAAGGTGTCGGCGGGCGGCCAAGCTGGCCGCCAGCAAGCATCATCCTGACAATCGTCTGCCGGCTTCGGTCACGCTGGTCAGGCGCGAGGAGCGGCAGACACCCCGCAGGAGAACAGAATGACATCCTCAATCCTGAAATCGCTGAGACAAGCCGCAGCGCTGTTCCTCATCTGCGCGCTGCCTGTGGCTACGTTGCCGGGGGGCACGGGCCCGCGCCCGTATGGGCCGCAGCAACCGGCTCCCGCCTCAGACACGTCGGCCGCCATTCCACCCGACCAACTGGATTCTCTGGTCGCTCCCATCGCCCTTTATCCTGACCCGCTGCTGGCGCAGGTGCTGGCGGCCTCCACCTATCCGCTGGAGATCGTCCAGTTGCAGCAGTTCTTGGACAAGAACACGAGCCTGACGGGCCAGGCGCTCACCAACGCGGTCATGCAGCAGAACTGGGACCCGAGCGTGCAGGCGTTGGCCGTCCTGCCGGACGTGGTCAAGGTGCTCTCGGAGAACATCAAGTGGACCGCGGACCTGGGGAACGCCTTCCTGGCACAGCAGGATGACGTGATGAACGCGGTGCAGCGCATGCGCCTGAAGGCGCAGGGCAAAGGACAACTGAAGACCACCGAACAGCAGACCGTGCAGACCAAGGTCGTGGAGAACCAGACCTATGTGGTCATTGAGCCCTCCAGCCCCGACGTGGTCTACGTTCCCAGCTACGATCCCATGGTGGTTTACGGCGAACCCGCCTATCCCTATCCGCCTGTTTACTATCCCGGCTACGTGGCCGGGAGAGCGCTCTGGTTCGGCGCCGGCCTGGCCATCGGCGCGGCCTGGGGCGGGGGCTGGGGCTGGAACTGCGGTTGGGGCGGCAACAACAACATCAATATCAACAACAACAACAATTTCATCAACAACTCCAACCGGCAGAACATCAACAATCCCAACCGGGGCCAAGGCGATCGCCCCTCTCAGCAGCCGTCCCGCGGTAACAACTGGCAGCACAATCCCCAGCACCGTGGCGGCGCTCCCTATGGGGACCGGGCCACCGCGAAGCAATACGGCGGCGCCGCTCGCGGAGACTCGATGGCCAATCGTCAGGCCAGCGCCCGGCAGAACATCGGCCAGATGGGTGGCCAGGGCCAGCTCGGCAACCGGCAACAAGGCGGCTTCCAGGGCGGCGCCGGCGGCTTGGGCGGCGCGGACCGCGTCGGCACCCGCGACGTCTCCCGCGGCGCCGGCAACGGCGCCTTCGGCGGAGCTTCCAGCGGGATGAGCGGCCCCAATGCTCGCGCCAGCCAGTCGCGGGGCGCCTCCAGCATGGGCTCCCGCGGCAGCAGTGGCCGCAGCGGCGGTTACAGCGGCGGCGGCAGGAGAGGCGGAGGCGGCGGTGGCGGACGGCGGCGCTAGCCAGACCGTCAAGGAGAGAAAACGATGAGATCAACATGGATTACGAGATCGTGCAAGCCGACCCTCTTCGCGTGGGTCGTTCTCCTGGCGTGTGTGCTGGGCGCTCCGTTGGCAGCCATGGCGCAAGCCAAGGCGGCGCAAAGGGGATTCGACACCCCGCAGGCGGCCGCCGATGCCTTGATCCAGGCGGCCGGCGCCTTCGATGTGGCGGCCCTCAAGCAGATCCTGGGGCCGGGCAGCGAAGACCTGATCGCCTCCAAGGACCCGGTCCAGGACAAGGAGCGCGCGCTGGCTTTCGTGGCCAAGGCCAGCGAGAAGACCGCGGTGCAGGCCGAGTCCTCCAAGCGCGCCATCCTGGTGGTGGGCAACGAGAATTGGCCGCTGCCCATCCCCATCGTCCAGCGCCACGGCAAGTGGTACTTCAACACGCGGGAAGGACGCCAGACCCTCCTGCTGCGCCGCATCGGGGCCAACGAGCTGGATGCCATCACTATCTGCCGCGGCTTCGTGGAGGCACAGCTCGACTACGCGGCCACGCCCCACGACAACTCCGGCGTCAACCAGTACGCGCAGCGCATCCTGAGCACCCCCGGCAAGCAGGACGGCCTGTACTGGATGAACCCCGATGGCACGCCCGGCGGGCCCATCAGCGACGCCATCGCCAAGGCGATCCAGGAGGGCTACTCCACCAGCAACCCGTCGGGATACCACGGCTATTTCTTCAAGGTGCTGAAGGGGCAGGGTCCGGCGGCGCCCCTGGGAGAGATGGACTTCGTCATCCAGGGCATGATGATCGGAGGATTTGCCCTGGTGGCGGCCCCGGTCGAGTACCGGGTCACCGGAGTCAAGACCTTCATCGTCAGCCACGATGGCATCGTGTACCAGAAGGACCTGGGGCCCAACACCCTGAACATCGTCAAGAGCATGGAACGCTACAACCCGGACAAGACCTGGACTCGCACCACCGACAACTGGCCGGGGGAGTCCTCGGAAGCGACGGCGCGGCCGCCGCAGTGAGCCGGAAGAAATGAAGACCAGATAGGCGCGCGGGGGGAGGGCCACCTTCCCCCGCGCACCGGTCTCCCCCGCTCTTTCGAGCGGTGCGGCAGGCCGGCGTTTCGGTTCGGCCTGCTTTCTTTTGCGAGAACTCACGCTCGCTTTCCCGCGTACGTAGGGGAACAGGTGGTCGTCCTCCGCCGTCTTGCTTCTGTGGGGCCCGGGCTTTCGTCCCTTTTCCCGGACCTCGCGGCGGCGGGTGGCATCTAAGGTTCCTATCCGGCGCGGGAGGATAACCGTTTGCGGTCTGGAGCGTCTAAGAGAAGAGGTGGGGGTGTGCGGTGAAGGAGCTGCTCGGACGACGCAGCCGCTGGGCCCTGGTCCTGCTGGGCGCGACCCTGCTCGGGATCTTCTTCGCCACCCAGAACTACATCGCCATGGCGTCGGTGGGCCAGCCAGTGAGCTGGCTTCGCGCTCTGGCCGTCGCCCTCTGTGACTGGTACCTGTGGGCTGCGTTCACTCCCCTGCTGGTGTGGCTGGCCGGAAGGCTCCCCTGGGACCGGCACAACTGGCCCGGGCGTCTGGGCCTGCACCTGCTGGCCGGCACTCTCTTCACCCTGTCGCACCTGGCGCTGTTCGCGGTGCTGGCGCCGCGCCTCGGCAACTTCGCCCGGACCTACTCCTACGAGTACCTCTTCCGCGCCTTCTTCGACCTGAGGTTCAGCTCCGACTTCCTGACCTATTGGATGATCCTGGGGCTGATCCACGCGCGCAACTACTACGTCCAGTCCCGGGACCGGGGGGTCCACGCGTCGCAATTGGAGACGCGGCTGTCGCAGGCGCGCCTGGAGCTGCTGAAGATGCGCCTGCATCCGCACTTCCTGTTCAACACGCTGCACGCCATCTCCACCCTCACCCGCCGTCACCCGGCGTTGGCAGAGCGCATGATCAGCCGCCTCGGCGACCTGCTGCGCATGACCTTGGAAAACTCTGAGACCGAGGAGATCTCCCTGCAGCAGGAGCTGGAGTTTCTGCAGGGCTACCTGGAGATCGAGCAGATGCGCTTCCAGGAGCGGCTCACCGTCCACCTGGAGATCGACCCGGCGGCGCTGGACGCCAGCGTCCCCAACATGCTGCTGCAGCCGCTGGTGGAGAACGCGGTGCGCCACGGCATCGCCCGGCGCGAGGCGGGCGGACGCATCGACGTGCTGGCGCGGCGGGTCAACGGCCATCTGGAGCTGTCCGTGGCCGACAACGGCCCCGGCCTCGCCGTTCCTTGCGAGGCTGCCTTCCGGCGCGGCGTGGGACTCTCCCACACCCGCGCGCGCCTGCGCCAGCTCTACGGACCCGCTCACTTCTTCGTGCTGGGGGAGAGCGCCGGGGGCGGGCTGCAGGTTTCCCTGTCCATCCCCTATCGCCCGGCCGTCGAGCGGCCGGCGGAGGAGGGGTCCGGAGTCGGCGATGAAGCTGCGCACGATGATCGTGGACGACGAGCCCTTGGCGCGTGAGCGCCTGCGCACCCTGCTGGGGCAGGATGCGGAGTGCGAGATCGTGGCCGAGTGCGACAGCGGGAGCCAGGCCATCGCCCTCATCCGGGAGCACCGGCCCGACCTGGTCTTCCTGGACGTGCAGATGCCGAACGTGGACGGCTTCGGGGTGCTGGCCGGGCTGGAGCCGGAGCACCTGCCCCACGTGATCTTCGTCACCGCCTTCGACCGGTTCGCCCTGCGCGCCTTCGAGAATCACGCTCTCGACTACCTGCTCAAGCCTTTCGACGAGCCGCGCTTCCACCGCGCCCTGCAGCATGCCAAGCGCTGGATCCGGAGCCACCCGGAGGGAGAGAACGGCCGCGTGGCCGGCCTGCTGCGCGCCGTGAACGAGGGGCACAAGTACCTGGAGCGCATCGTCATCAAGAACCGCGGGCGCATCTCCTTCGTGCCCACCGAGAGCATCGACTACATCCAGGCGGCGGGAAACTACGCCGAGTTGCGGGTCGCCAATGAGTCCCACCTCTTGCGCCGCACCATGCAGGCCCTGGAGGCCGAGCTCGATCCCGAGAAGTTCGTCCGCATCCATCGCTCCACCATCGTGAATCTGTCGCGCATCAAGGAACTGCAATCCTCCTCCGGCGGCGATTACGTGGTGGTGATGAACGGCGGCGCCCGCCTCACCCTCAGCCGCAGCTTCCGCGACCGCCTCAGCGGCGTGCTGGGCATGGACACCTAGCCCGCTCTCGCCCCGCAAACCGTGCCGGAAATGCTACATTGAAGTTTCATGTCGGCGCCGCGATCCATCTTCGTGAAGGCCTGCCGGGCCGAGCCCGTGGAGCGCACTCCGGTGTGGTTCATGCGCCAGGCCGGCCGCTACATGAAGGAGTACCGCAAGGTCCGGGGAAAGCACTCCCTGATCGAGATCTGCAAGCAGCCCAAGCTGGCGGCCGAGGTCACCATCACCGCCGCCGAGAAGCTGAAGGTGGATGCGGCCATCATCTTTGCCGACCTGCTGCTGCCCCTGGAGGTCATGGGGATGCCCTTCCGCTTCGAGGCCGGCGAGGGCCCGGTGATCGAGAAGCCGGTGCGCGAGGCGAAGGACATCGGGCGCCTGCGCAGCGACCGCGCCGATGAACTGGGCTACGTGGCCGAGTCGGTGGCGCGGGTGGTCAAGCACTTCGGCGCCAAGCTGCCGGTGATCGGCTTCTGCGGCGCCCCCTTCACCCTGGCCAGCTACATGATCGAGGGCGGGGGCTCGCGCCACTACGTCCACACCAAGACCCTGATGTACCGCTCGCCCGCAGCCTGGGACGAACTCATGAAGAAGCTGGTGGCGGTGCTGGCGGAGTACTCGGCCGAGCAGGTCGAAGCCGGCGCCGACGCAGTGCAAGTCTTCGACAGTTGGGTGGGCTGCCTGGGGGTGGAGGACTACCGCCGTTACGTGCTGCCACACGCTCGCGAACTGGTCGGGCGCATCCGTGCGACCGGCGCGCCCGTCATCTACTTCGGCACCGACAGCGCCACCCTGCTGCCCTCCATGCAGGAAACCGGCGCCGAGGTCATCGGGCTGGACTGGCGCATCCCGCTGGACGAAGGCTGGCGGGCGCTGGGCTTCCGCGGGGCGGTGCAGGGAAATCTTGACCCGGTGGCGCTCTTTGCCGACAAGAAGGAGTTGCGGGCGCGGGCGCACGAAGTGCTGCGGCGCGCCGGCGGCCGGCCGGGGCACATCTTCAATCTCGGCCACGGCATCCTGCCGGAGACCCCGGTGGAGAACGTGCGCGCCCTGGTGGAGTTCGTGCGCGACGACGCGGAGAAGGCATGAGCGGCGACCTCAACGCGGTCCTGCTGCTGGCCCACGGCAGCCCCGAGCGCGTGGAGGACATCCCCGAGTTCCTGCGCAGCGTGACCGGGGGACGGCCCATGCCGGAGGCGGTGGCCAAGGAGATCCAGAATCGCTACAGCCTGATCGGGCGTTCGCCCCTGACCGAGATCACGCTGCGCCAGGGCGAGGCCCTGGCCCGCGAACTGAAGCTGCCGGTCTACGTAGGCATGCGCAACTGGAAGCCCCTGATCGGCGATGTGGTGCGGCAGATGGCGGCGGCGGGGGTCGCGAAGGCGGTCGCCATCTGTCTCGCGCCGCAGAACTCGCGTACCAGCGTTGGACTCTACAAGCGCGCGGTGGAAGAGGGCCAGGCGTCCTTCGCAGTCGATTTCGTGGACAACTGGCACGACCACCCGCTGCTCATCCGCGCCTTCGCCGAGAAGCTGGCCGCGGGCTGGCAGCGTGCCTGCCGGGAGCTGGGCGCGCGCGTGCCCGTGATCTTCACAGCGCACAGCGTGCCCAAGCGTACCATCGCCGAGGGCGATCCCTACGAGGAGCAGGCGCGCGAGACCGCCGCGTTGGTGGCCATGGAATTGCCCGAACTCACGGTGGACGACTGGAGTTTCGCCTTCCAGAGCCAGGGCATGTCGGGGGGCGAGTGGCTGGGGCCCACGGTGGAAGAGACCATCCGCGGGCTGAAGGCCAGGGGAAACAAGGCGGTCTTCGTGCAGCCCATCGGCTTTCTCTGCGACCACGTGGAGGTGCTCTACGACGTGGACATCTTCTTCCAGGAGTTCGCAGCCAAGGAGGGCATGGCGCTGCGGCGGGCGGAGTCGCTCAACGACTCTCCCACACTGATCGCAGCGCTGGCCGAGGTGGCGCGCTCGCGCCTGGCGGGCGAGGCCCCAGCGCAGAAGAAGCTGGTGCAGATCTCGGGGACGCCGCCCACCTGATCCCATGAAGCGCGTAGCCATCGTCGGGGCCGGCATCTCCGGGCTGGCGGCAGCCTTCTACCTGGAGCGCGCGCGCGGCCAGGGCGCGGAGGTGGAGTACGTGCTCTTCGAGCGTGACCGCCGCCCGGGCGGGGTGATGCGCACCGACCGCGTGGGCGGCTGCCTGGTGGAGGCCGGACCGGATTCCTTTCTCACCGAAAAGCCCTGGGCCACCACCCTGTGCCGCGACCTGGGCATCGAAGACCAGCTCATCGGCTCCAACGACGCCCGCCGCAAGACCTACATCGTCACCCGCGGGCGCCTGGTCACCATCCCCGACGGGCTGCAGTTCATGGTGCCCACGCGCATCCTGCCCATCCTGACCACGCCGCTGTTTTCTCTGTCGAGCAAGCTGCACATGGCGCGGGAGTGGTTCTCGAAACCGCGGCCGGACGAGGGCGACGAGAGCGTGGCCGCGTTCGCGGAGCGCCACTACGGGCGCGAGATGGTGGAGCGCATGGCCGACCCGCTGCTGGCCGGCGTCTATGGCGGCGAGGCCTCGCGCCTGAGCGTGCGCGCCGTGCTGCCGCGCTTCCTGGAGATGGAAAAGAAGCACGGCAGCCTGAGCCGCGGCATGCTCAAGGCTCGCAAGCACGCCGAGCGCCGCCACGGCCCACCGCGCCCGCTCTTCAGCTCGCTCAAGGACGGCATGCAGCAACTGGTGGACGTGCTCCTGACCCGTATCGAGGCGCGCGCGCTGCGCTCGGGAGCGGTGCTGGCGGCGCTGGCGCGCCGGGGAGAGCGCTGGCTGGCGACGCCGGCGGGCGGCCCGGCAGAGGAATTCGACGCCGTCATCGTGGCCACGCCCGCCTATGGCGCGGCGGAATTGCTGCGCGAGACTTCGCCCGAACTGGCCGCGCTGCTCGCCTGCATCCGCTACAGCTCCTCGGTCACGGTCGCGTTGGGATACGAAGCCGCGAAGCTCTCCGAGAAGGAACGCCGGGTCCTCGACGAGGGATTTGGTTTCCTGGTGCCGCGCGCAGAAGGGAAGCGCATGCTGGCCTGCACCTTCGTGCACAACAAGTTCCCCCACCGCTGTCCCGAGGGCTGGCGGCTGCTGCGCGTCTTTTTGGGCGGCGCCAACGTAGAGAACCCTGAGGGCTCGAACGTGTTGCAGCTCAAGGACGAAGAGATCCTGGGGACGGTGGCGGAAGAACTGCGCGGCATCCTGGGCCTGGGGGCGGAAGCGGCCTTCGCGCGCGTCTATCGCTGGCCGCGGGCCATGGCGCAGTACGAGGTCGGCCACCTGGAGCGCGTGGCCGAGATCGAGCGCCTGCGGCGCAGGCTTCCCGGGCTGGCCCTGGCCGGCAACGCCTATGGCGGCATCGGAGTGCCCGACTGCATCCGCACCGGCATGGACGCGGTTACTTCCGTAACCCAGGCGCTCTTCCCCGGCGGGCAACAATCCGTTGCCGCCCGTGTTATCTAGCCTCAAAGGGGAATGAAGAGCCATGCACTCGAAGAAACACTTTGCGATCCTTGCGACGGTCCTTCTTCTCGGCGGGACGATGCTGTGGGCGCAGCAGGCGCCGCCCGACCACTCCCACATGGACATGCCGGGGATGGACATGTCGGGGCACAACATGCAGGAGATGAACAGCAGCATGAGCGCCATGTCCTCCCAGCACATGGA
>DASPRL010000228.1 GCA_035624475.1 Terriglobales bacterium | reverse complement strand
GACCAGGCGCTGAGCGCGGGACTGCGCCAGTTCCAGCCCGACCTGCTCTGCTACCTGGCGGGCGCCGATCCCTACCAGGAAGACCAACTGGGGGGGCTGGCGCTCAGCCTGGAGGGGCTGAAGAAGCGCGACCTCATGGTGTTCCGCGCCGCCCGCGCCCACGGCATCCCGGTGATGGTGACCTTCGCCGGGGGCTACGCGCGCAAGGTCGAGGACACCGTGACCATCCACTGCAACACCGTGCTGGCGGCCAAGGAGACCTTTGCCTCCAGCGGGAAAGGCGACTAGAGTCTTCTTAGGGACTCATGGTTCGGCTCCGGGCCACCTTGGCGGCCCACCACATCGCAGGCAGGAGGATTCCGATGGCGCAGAAGCTGCAGCCCTACAAGGTCCTGGCCCCGCGGGTCACCGAGACCCACATCGAGCAGGCGCTGCTGGACGCCTGGAAAG
Source organism: Terriglobales bacterium (assembly GCA_035624475.1). Classification (NCBI taxonomy): domain Bacteria; kingdom Pseudomonadati; phylum Acidobacteriota; class Terriglobia; order Terriglobales; species Terriglobales bacterium. Next base: position 6,757 of record DASPRL010000228.1, on the reverse strand, counting down.
AGGGCTACGAGCTGAAGTTCATCATCCCGGAGAGCGGCCCGCGCGGCATGAACGTCTTCCTCATCATGACCCCGCGCAAGGGGAAGTAGCTCCTCGAGGGTGCGTGCACCACGAGAGGCACTGAGAAATGCAGATTTCAGAATGAAGAATGCAGAGTGAATAGGACCAGCGACATTCTGCATTCTCAATCCTGCATTCTGCATTTCTTTCAGTCGATGGCGCGCGCGCCCTTGTCCGCCGCCGCCACCAGGGTGACCAGCAGCATGCCCGCGCCCGCCGCCACGAACATCAGGTCCAGGTGGAGCTGGGCCACCGCCCCCGCGATCAGGGAGGAGATCGGGACCAGGCCGAGTGCCGAGAACATCAGCACGCTCATGACCCGGCCCAGCAGGGCGCGCTCCACCCGCGCCTGCATCCAGGAAGCCAGGGTCACGTTCACCAGCCCGCCGACCAGTCCCATCAAGGCCAGGATCACCACCACCGCGGCGAAGCCGTGCAGCACGCCCAGCAGGGCCAGCCCCACCGACTGCAAGGCGGCGGCGCCCAGCAGCATGAGCCCGCGGCGGCGCGGGTGCTTCATGGTGCCCGCCAGGATCATCCCAGCCAGCGCTCCGGCGCCGAAGCAGGAGATGAAGGTCCCGTAGGCGGCGGAAGAGCCGAAGTGGAACTTGGCCAGCATGGCCAGCCCCACCATGATGGGCCCGATGGCGCACAGGTTCAGCCCCGCGGCCAGCAGCATCAGCGAGCGCAGGGCGTGGTCGCGGTGCACGTAGCGCAGTCCTTCCGCGATGGAGTGCAGCACGCTGGGCTTGGGCGGCGCGCCCGGCGGCGGCGCCGGCCGCGGGACTTCCGGCACGCGCAGGAGCGCGGCGATGGCGAACAGGAAGCTCACCGCGTCGGCCCAGAAAGCCGGCGCCATCCCCCAGCGCTTGATGACCAGGCCGGCAGGCGCCGGGCCCAGCATGGTCGAGGCCTGGGCGCTGGAGGCGAAGAGCGCATTGGCGGCGGGCAACTGCTCCGGCTTCACCAGGGTGGGCATCATGGCCCCGCTGGCGGGAAAGCTGAAGGCGTCGGCCACGCCGAAGGCGAAGGCCAGGAAGTACAGGTGCCAGAGCTGGATGAGGTGCAGCGAGGTCAGCAGCGCGATGGCGGCCACCAGCAGGGTGCGGGCGCAGGCGGTGGCAATGAGGATGCGGCGCGGGGCGAAGCGGTCACTGATGGCTCCGCCCATGAGCATCAGCGCGGCGCGGGGCACACCCGCAGCCATCAGGATGGTGCCCAGGGCCAGGCTGGAGCCGGTGAGCTGCAGCACCAGCCAGGGCAGCGCCACCAGGTAGAACTGGTCGCCCAGCAGCGAAACAGTCGAACCCATCCACAGGTTGCGGAAGTAGGGGATGGTGAGCGGGCTGGGGAGGCGCGGCTTGGCGGCTGCGGAAGGCGCGGGCGCTGGCGAGTTCGAGGCCGCCAGCGCGGCGGCCGGCGCGGCTGCCGCGCCCCCGGCCCCGCCATCCGCGACCAGCGGCGAGGTCGCTGGGCTCGAAGCCGCCGGGTCGGCCTTCGGTTCGGGCGTCAAAGGGAGAGGCATGCTCTCGTCCGCCATGAATGTGAATGTAACTTTACATTCACATTGTTGTCAAGTAAGATTTTTGGGAGAGGACGCTAAGGACTGTGAGCATGCGCGCGCCCATCCTTCCCGCCAAGCAGGCCCGCAGCCGCGCCACCCTGGAGCGCTTGCTCAAGGCCACCGCCGAGCTGCTGGAGGAGGGCGGCCTGGAGGCCGCCACCCTGCCCCGCATCGCCGCTCGCGCCCGCCTCTCCCCTGCCACCGTCTACCGCCGCTTCCCCGACAAGGATGCTTTGCTGCAGGAGGTCTTCCGCCGCTTCTTCGCGACCATTTACCAGAGCAGCCAGGAGTTCTTCCGCCCGGAAGCCTGGGAGGGGATGCCGCTGGCGGAGATGGCGCGCCGCATCGTCACCCACATGCTGGAGTTCAACCGCGAGCACGTTGGGCTGATTCTGGCACTTATGCGCTACGTCGCCCAGCATCCCAAGGCCGCCTTCCGGCGCGAAGCCCAGAAGCAGCAGTCCATGAGTTTCCAGAACGCCATTCAGACCTTGCTGCTGCGCCGCCAGGAGATGGCCCACCCCGAGCCGGACGTGGCCGTGCCATTCGCTCTGCTGGCGGTGAGTACAGTGATGCGCGACCTCATGCTGATGCAAAAGGCCCAGCGCGATGTGGCCAAGTCCTTCCCCGCCTCCGAGCAGCGCATCCAGGACGAATTGCTGCGCCTCTTCCTGCGCTATCTGGGCGTGCCCGAGCCGGAGGCGTCGGCAGCCCCCCCAAACATGACCGATCCCGGCGCGCTCTCTCCCTCCTCCCGTTAACGCTTCGGTCCCAGCCTGCGTCCTCTCCGGCGAGTGGGAATCACGGCCGGGCTGTTAACACTTTCGCCTGTGGTAACGTCTTTCTCCCTTGCGGGGAGGCGAGCCTGGTTGGAAGCGGAGGCCGGAGGGGCCGTGGCCGACGACGTCGCAAGCGTGCGCGCGGCGCGGGCCGGCGACCGTGCTGCCTTCGGCGAGCTTTACCGGCGCTACGCCCGCATGGTGCACGGCCTGCTGCTGGCCCGGGTCGCGCCCGCCGACGCCGACGATCTCACCCAGGAGGTCTTCTTCCAGGCCTGGCGGGAATTGCGCAAGCTGCGCGACGACTCCGCCTTCGGCGGCTGGCTGGCGCAGATCGCGCGCAACCGCGCCCGCGACCACTTCCGCCGCTCCCGCCCCCAGGACGAACTGCCGGCGGGGCTGGCCGCGCCCGGCGGCGTCGCACCGGAGCAAGAGGCGCGGGCCGCCCTGTCCGCCATCCGGGAGTTGCCCGAAGCCTACCGCGAGACCCTGCTGCTGCGCCTGGTGGAGGGCATGACTGGGCCCGAGATCGCCGCCCGAACCGGCCTCACCGCGGATTCGGTGCGCGTCAATCTGCACCGCGGCATGAAGTTGCTGCGCCAGCGGCTGGAAGGAGGGACGCCGTGAGCGAAGAAGTCGGTCGCTATCTGTGGGACGGCTCGGGCGTCCCGGATCCGGAGGTCGCGCGCCTGGAGCAGTTGCTCGGCCGCTACCGCTACGACGCGCCCCTGCGTCCTCTGCCGACGCGCGCGCCTTCCCGGCGCCCGCGCCTGGTGCTGGCCTTTGCCCTGGCCTCGGCCGCTCTCCTCGCCTGCGTGGTCCTGCTGGCCTCGCTGCGCTTCCGCTGGCAGCCGGGGGCGGCCTGGGCGGTGGAGGCGGTGAGCGGCGCTCCTCAACTGGATGGCAAGCGGCTGCGCGAGTCGGGCCGCCTGGGCGTGGGTCAGGAACTGGTGACCGATGCGGACTCCCGCGCCCGCATCCGCGTGGCCCGCATCGGCGTGGTGGAGGTCGAGCCCAACAGCCGCGTGCGCCTGCTGGCCACCACCTCCAACCACCACCGCATCGAGTTGGAGCGCGGCAAGATCCGCGCCCGCACCTGGGCGCCTCCCTTCACCTTCGCGGTGGACACTCCCTCCGCCCAGGCCTACGACGTGGGCTGCGCCTACACCCTGGAGGTGGACGAGCACGGCAACGGCCTGCTGCTGGTCACCTCCGGCTGGGTGGAGCTGGAAGGCGACGAGTGGGAGACCATGGTGCCCGAGGGCGCGGCGGCGGAGTCGCGCCCCGGCGTCGGGCCCGGCAGCTCCTACTACCAGGACGCCAGCCCTGCCTTCAAGACCGCCCTGCGGGAGATCAACTTCGGTCCCGGCAGCGGTCCCGCCCACCAGGCCGCGCTGTCGACGCTGCTTCAGCAGGCCCGCAAGCGCGACCTCATCACCCTGCTGAACCTGATGTTGCGCCTGCCGCCCCAGGAGCGCGGGCAGGTGTACGACCGCGCCGCCCAGCTTTCCCCGCCGCCTCCCGGGGTCACGCGCGACGCGGTGGTGCGCGGCGAGCACATGGCGCTGGAGCCCTGGTGGCAGAATCTGGGCCTGGGCAACGTCAAGCGCTGGTGGATCTACTGGAAGGATGCGCTGATGCTCTGAGCTTCGGTTAACACTTCCCCTCCCTGCTGCGTCCTCTGGAACGACGCACGAGGAGGCGCATCATGTCCAGCCGGAAGTGGAGGTCGCCGGCAGCCCTTGTTCTCACCCTGCTGTTCACGCTCCTGGCCGCATGCCAGGAGCAGCGGCCCGGCAGCCAGCCTCTCTCGCTGGCCGTGGTGCCCGCTTTCAGCAACGTGGGCTTCAGCATCATGGAGTTCGGCGTGATGCGCCAGGAGGGCAGCTTCCGCGACTTCCGCGGCGACATCTACTACGACCCGGCCCACCCCGAGCGCTCGCACGTCTCCTTCGTGGTGCAGGTGGACAGCATCGACGCGCGCTCGCGGCACCGCGAAGAAGCCCTCCGCTCCGACGACTTCTTCGACACCCAGCGCTTCCCCACCATGAGCTTCACCAGCACCGCGGTCGCGGCCCGGCCCGACGGGACGCTCGCGGTCACCGGCGACCTCACCATCCGCGGCGTGAGCAAGCGCATCACCATCCCGGTGCGCTACCTGGGCTTCATGCGGGTCAGCGACCAGAGCTCCTATGCCGGCTTCGAGAGCACCTTCACGCTCGACCGCACCGAGTTCGGGGTGAACGGTGCGCGCTGGCAGGGCGGCCGCCTGCTGCTGAGCAAGGAGGTCACCATCACCCTGCAGATCGGCGCTCGGCCTGCGGGACAGTGAGTCCGCCTCCCGGGCTGCTAGAATGAGAGGATGCGGGCGAGCGTGGGGCCCGCCCTGCTTCCATCCATGTTTGACAGCCTGAGCGACAAGCTGCAACGCACCTTCAAGGACCTGCGCGGCCAGGGTGTGCTCAACGAAGACTCGGTGGGCGAGGCCATGAAGGCGCTGCGCCTGGCCCTGCTCGAGGCCGACGTCAACTACCAGGTGGTCAAGGAACTCACCGAGCGCATCGGCGACAAGTCCCTAGGCAAGGATGTGATGACCGCCCTCTCCCCCAGCGAGATGGTGGTCAAGATCGTGCGCGACGAATTGATCGAATTGCTCGGCCGCGACACCGCCAAGCTGAAGTTCGCCTCCCAGCCGCCCAGCGTCATCCTCATGGCCGGCCTGCAAGGTTCCGGCAAGACCACCACCTCGGGCAAGCTGGCCGCCTGGCTGAAGAAGGGCGGGCACCGGCCCATGCTGGTCAGCGTGGACGTTTATCGCCCGGCCGCGCGCGAGCAGCTCAAGGTCGTCGCCCAGGCCATCAAGGCCAATCTCTACGAGGGCGAGGTGGCGGAGGCCAACACCGCCACCGTCGAGCGCCTGGCCAAGGAGGCCCGCCGCGACGCGCTGAACTCCGGCTGCGACGTGCTTATCGTGGACACCGCCGGCCGCCTGCACATCGACGAGCAGCTCATGGAGGAGATGCAGTCGCTCAAGCGCCTGCTCGCGCCCCAGGAGGTGCTGTTCGTGGCCGACGCCATGACCGGCCAGGACGCGGTCAAGAGCGCCGACGAGTTCCACAAGAAGCTCACCCTCACCGGCGTGGTGCTCACCAAGATGGACGGCGACGCGCGCGGCGGCGCCGCTCTCTCCATCCGCAAGGTCACGGGCCAGCCCATCAAGTTCCTGGGCGTGGGCGAGCGCTACGACGCGCTCGAGCCCTTCCATCCCGACCGCATCGTCTCCCGCATCCTGGGCATGGGCGACGTGCTCACCCTCATCGAAAAGGCGGAGGAGAAGCTCGACAAGAAGAAGTCGGAGGAGTTCGCGCGCAAGGCGCTCTCCGGCGGCGGCTTCTCGCTGGAAGACTTCCGCGACCAGTTGCGCCAGGTGAAGAAGCTGGGCTCGCTGCAGTCCATCGCGGGCATGCTGCCCAAGATCGGGCCCTTTGCCGGCCTGCAGAACGCCGCCGACAAGGTGGACGAGAAGGAGCTGACGCGCGTCGAGGCCATCATCAACTCCATGACCCCGCACGAGCGCGACCACCACGAAGTGATCAACGGCTCGCGGCGCAAGCGCATCGCCCGCGGCTCCGGCACCTCGGTGCAGGAGGTCAACCAGCTCCTCCGCCAGTACGCCCAGATGCGCAAGGCCTTCCGCATGATGAGCAAGCCGGGATTCAAGCATGGCTTCGGGGGAATGAAGTTTCAGTAAGCTGGCCAACGACCAACGACTAACGACCAACGACTGAAATGCAATGGCGCGGCGCCAATCCGGGGATCGAGCAGGCCCCCGCGGCCACCCTCGCCGAGCGCCTGGAGCAGATCACGACCCAGGTTGCCGCGCTGGTCCCGGCGGAGAAGCGCCGCGCCCCCGAGCAGTGGATCGAGGAATTGCGCGCGGCGGGCGCCCTCGAGCGCATCCTGCCGGTGGGCGCCCCGGCCCCCGACTTCGAGCTTCCCGACATCAACAAGCAGCCGGTGCGCTCGCGCGAACTGCGGGCGCGCGGCCGCCTGGTCATCGCCTTCTATCGCGGGCGCTGGTGTCCCTACTGCGTGGCCGCGCTCGAGGCCCTGCGCGACATCGCGCCTAAGATCGCGGCCCGCGGCGCCTCGTTGATCGCCATCTCGCCGCAGACGGTGCAGCAGTCCAGCTTCGCCGCCGAGCAGCACGAGCTGCGCTTCCCGGTGCTGAGCGACGCCTCGAACCGCGTGGCCCGCCAGTTCGGCGTAGCTACTTCGCTGCCCGAATACCTGCAGGAGCATTACAAGCGCGTCTTCATCAACCTGCCGCACTGCAACGGGGACACGAGCTGGG
>DASPRL010000227.1 GCA_035624475.1 Terriglobales bacterium | reverse complement strand
CTTGCCCGACCGGCAGGAGTTGGAATCGCTGGCCGGCGGCGACCATCCCACGCCCGAGGCGGCGGTCCTGCGCGGCGAAGCGGCCGCGCGGCTGCAGGCAGCGGTGCAGAAGCTGCCGCCGGCCTATCGCGTCATCTTGGTACTGCACGACATGGAGGAACTTTCCGCCGCCGAGATCGCGCGCGTCACCGGGTTGCGCGAGCCCACGGTGCGCGTGCGCCTGCACCGCGCCCGCCTTTTCCTGCGCAACGAACTGGCAGGGGCGGGGAAGCGACGTGCCCGGCGCGCTCCCCGGCCCGCGCCTTCCGCCGCTCGCCCGCGCCGCTGCCGCCAGCTCTTCGCCGCCCTCTCCGACTACCTCGACGACGCGCTGGACGACACCCTGTGCGATGCCCTGGAAAAGCACTTGGACGGCTGCCAACCTTGCGAGGCTTTCCTCTCCAGCCTGGAACAGACGGTCGCGCATTGCCGCCGATTCCAGCCGGGACACCCGGATCGCAGGCTTGCCGCCCAGGTTCGCCAGGAACTGCTCGCGAAGTACCGCCTAGCTCTGCAGTCCGCACCTCGCAAGAACTAGCCTCTACCCTTGATGCGGGCGCGCCCCTGTGACGCTCATCACAGCTTTCCCGTTCACAACTCCTTGAGACTGAAACGGTTGAGGAAGCCCGTGTGCCTCAGCGGCCACGCTGAAATTCCCTGTAACGAAATTCAGCAGACTGCATTTCTTCGCTGAAGGGTTCCCAAGGAGGCGGCAATGATAGAAGCCAAGGTCACACTCACCCAGCCCCTGCGGCAAGAGGCGCGGCAGTTCGTGGCGCGCTCCGGCAGCGGCCACTATCTGATCCTCGACGACTCCGCCGGCGCCACCGGGCCCAAACCCATCGAACTGGTCGCCATGGGCCTGGCCGGTTGCACCGCCTTCGACGTCATCACCGTGCTGCGGCAGAAGCGGCGCCAACACGTCACCGGCTACGAGGTGCGGGTCGAAGCCGACCAGGCCGAGCGCCCACCCCAGGTCTTCACCCAGGTGCGCATCCATCACGTGGTCACCGGCCACGCCATCGATCCCGCCGCCGTGGAAGAGGCCATCCGCCTCTCCGAGGAAAAGTACTGCTCGGTGGGAGCCATGGTGAAGCTCTCCGCCAAGCTCACCACCACCTACGAGATCGTCTCCGCGGAGCAGCCGGCCACCACCGCGGCCTGAGGCGGCGTCATGAACGACCGACGGCACGCTTTCGATCTCCCGCCGCACGCATGGGTCGCGGCCTGCCTGCTGGTCCTGCTGGCCGCGCTGCCCGTGCGGGCCCAGAATCCGCTCACCCTGGAGCAGGCGGTCAGCATCGCGCTGGAGAAGAACCCGGTGCGCAAGGCCGCGCTCGCCGACCAGAAGGCGGCGGGCGCAGGCGTCAACCTGGCCCGCTCCGCGCTGCTGCCCCACCTGGTCTTCTCCGAGAGCTTTCTGCGCGGCAACGACCCCATCTACGTGCTCAGCGCCAAACTGCGCCAGCAGCGCTTCACCGCCGCGGACTTGGCGCTGCCCGTGCTGAACACGCCGCCGCCCATCAATAACTTCGTCACCCGCTTCGCCGTCGACTGGAATCTCTTCGACTCAGGCGCCTCCTGGCTCAACCTCAGCCGCTCGCACAAGTTGCAGCAGGCCGCCGGACGCCAGCTCGACCGCACCGAGCAGGAGCTGGTCTACCGTGTGGTCGAGGCCTACGACGGCCTGCTGCTGGCGGCCAAGCAGGAGAGGGTGGCCGAGGACGCGGTCAAGACGGCGCAGGCCACCCTCGACCAGAGCCGCGCCCGCTACGAGACGGGCATGACGGTCGAGTCCGACCTGCTCAGCGCCCAGGTAGAGCTGGGCGAGCGGCAGCAGCAGCTCATCCGCGCGCGCAACGACGTGGAGCTGGCGCGCGCCCGCCTCGCTCACGAGATGGGCACCTCCTTCGATCTCTCCTACCAGCCCGCGGAGGCCCTGGCCGAGCGCTCCTTCCCCCTGGCTCCGCTGTCCGAGCTGGAGCGTGAGGCGCTGGAGAAGCGCCCCGATCTCGAGAGCCTCCGCCTGGAAGAGAGCGCGCAGGGCAAGAGCGTGAACGCGGCCAAGGCCGCTTTCGGCCCCCGGGTGAACGCCTTCCTGGGCTGGGAGACCGACAATCCGCGCTTCACCGGAGGCGGCGGCAACAACTGGGTGGGCGGGGTGGAAGTGCAATTCGACATCTTCCAGGGCGGAGCCAAGCTGGCCGCCCTGGCCCAGCAGAAGGCCTATGCGCAGAAGGTGGCGGCGCTGCGCGAGTCGGCGGAGAGCGGTGTGCGCCTGGAGTTGCGGCGCGCTTATCTCGACTTCGATGCCAGCCGCCAGCAGGTGGAGGTGGCGCGCGCCTCCGTGAGCCAGGCGGAAGAGAGCCTGCGGATCAGCCAGAACCGCTACCAGGAAGGGCTGACCACCATCACCGAGCTGCTGCGCGCGCAGGAAGCGGCGCGCCGCAGCCAGGCCGAGTACTGGCAGGCCGTCTACCGGATGCAGACCAGCTACGCCGGGCTGGAACTGGCCAAGGGCACCCTCGACTCTCATTCTCTCGTGGTGACGCCATGAACGACCGCAAGCGCCTTCCCATCCTCACGACCCTGGCCCTAGTCGCCGCCCTGGCCGGCTGCTCCGGCGAGAAGCCGGCGGCGCCGGCGGCCGCGCCCGTGGTGCGCGACGTGAAGGTGCAGATCATCCAGCCCGTCACCGTGCCCGACTGGGGAGCGACCGTGGGCACGGTGCGCGCCATCCAAAGCAGCCAGCTTTCCAGCCAGATCGTGGCCAGCATCGTCGCCATCCCGGTCACGGCGGGTATGCGCGTGCGCCGGGGACAGGTGCTGGTGGCGCTCGACGGCGCCCAGGCCCACGCCGCGGTGCAGCAAGCTTCCGCCGCCGCCAACGCCTCGCAACAGCAGATCGCCGCCGCCGAGGCCGATTACGTCCTGGCCTCCAGCACGCTCCAGCGCTACCAGGCGCTGTATGAGAGAAAGTCAGTCAGCCCGCATGAGCTCGACCAGGTGCAGGCGCAGGAGAAGGCCGCGGCCGCCCGCCGCGAGATGAGCCGCGCCACCCAGGCCCAGGCCGAGGCTGCGCTCGCCCAGGCGCGCACCGCCGAAGGCTACACGCGCATCCGCGCTCCCTTTGATGGTGTGGTCACCGGCA
>DASPRL010000226.1 GCA_035624475.1 Terriglobales bacterium | reverse complement strand
AATTTCTGCTTGAGGTTCACCTTTCCCATCTTCGTGTCCATCGTGTTCCCTTTGTGTCCTTCGTGGTGGGCTTTTCTTCAGGTCACGCCAGATCAAACACCAGGACCTCGGCGGGCTCAAGAGCCTTCAGGCGAATGGACTGCTCGTCGCTCACGCCCGCTCCGTCCCCCTGGTTCAGCTTGGTCCCGTTCAGTTCCACGGAGCCGCGCGCCACCTGCACCCAGGCGTGCCGCCCAGGAGCCAGCGCGTGCTCGGCCGGCTCGCCCGCCGCCAGGCGCGCCACCCACAGTTCGGTGTCCTGGTGCAGGGTCAGAGCGCCGTCGCCGGCTTTGGGGCCGGCGATCCGCCGCAGTCCCTGCCAGGGCGGCAGCGTCTTCTGCTCGTAGCTGGGCGGGAAGCCGCGCTTCTCCGGCAGGATCCAGATCTGCAGCAGGTGGACGGGCTGGTCGGGCGAGGGGTTGGCCTCGCCGTGCACGATGCCGGTGCCGGCGCTCATGCGCTGGGCGTCGCCGGGGCGGATGACGGAGCCGTTGCCCAGGCTGTCCTGGTGCTGGAGCGCGCCCTCCAGCACGTAGGTGAGGATCTCCATGTCGCGGTGAGGATGCATGCCAAAGCCGCGTCCGGGCGCGATCCAGTCCTCGTTGATCACCCGCAGCGAGCGGAAGTGCATCCAGGCGGGGTCGTGGTAGGTGTCGAAGGAGAAGGTATGGCGGGTCTTGAGCCAGTCGTAGTCGGCGCCGCCCCGCGCGGCGGAAGGTCGCAGCGTAATCATGAAGATATGGATTCCGCCGGGAGGGAAAGGATTCGCCGCGGCTGTGCCCTACTTCTTGCCCTGCCCCTTCTTGGGCTCGCCCTTGGGCTTGGCCTCGGCTTTGGCCTCGGCCTTCTCCGCCTTGACCTCCGGCTTGGCGGACTCGGTGCCCTCGGCAGCAGGCGCCTTGCCCTTGCCCGCGTAGTCGGTGACGTACCACCCCGAGCCCTTGAACTGCACCGCCGGCGCGGACATCAACTGCTGGACCGCTCCCCCACACTCCGGGCACTTCTTCACCGGCGCGTCTGAGAACTTGCGGATCCGCTCGAAGCGGTGCCCACACTTCTTGCACTGGTACTCGTAGAGAGGCACGGGGTGATTCTATTGGGTAATTGAGTAATTTGGTAATTGGGTAATTGCGGGCTTGCCGCGACCCCATCATCGCCCTCTCAATTACCAAATTACCCCATTACCCAATTACTAAATTCGCTAGACTGGCATCATGCCTAGCGAAGGTGTCCTCCCGCCCGGCCTCTACCTGGTGGCTACGCCCATCGGCAACCTGGAGGACATCACCCTGCGCGCGTTGCGCGTGCTGAAGGAGGCCGACCTGATCGCCTGCGAGGACACCCGCCAGACGCAGAAGCTGCTCCACCACTACGGCCTGAGCAAGCGCACCGTCAGCTACCACGAGCACAACGAGATGACCCGCGCGCCGGAGCTGGTCCTGGAGCTGGAGCAGGGGGCGCGCATCGCCCTGGTCTCCGATGCCGGCATGCCCGGCATCTCCGACCCCGGCTACCGCCTCATCACCCTGGCCATCCGCCACCACGTTCCGGTGGTGCCGGTTCCCGGGGCCTCCGCCTTCCTGGCGGCGCTGGTGGCCAGCGGCCTGGCGACCGACTCCTTCCGCTTCAGCGGGTTCCTGCCCGCCAAGCGCGCCGCCCGCCGCGAAGCCCTGCAGGCCCTGCGCGACTCGCCCCGCACCCAGATCTTCTACGAGGCCCCGCACCGCATCGCGGAGACCCTGGAAGATATCGTGGAGGTGCTGGGCGCGGCCCGCCCCGTGGTGCTGGCGCGCGAGGTCACCAAGCTGCACGAGGAGTTCCTGCGCGGCCGCGCCGGGGAGCTGCTGGAGCAGGTGGCGAAGCGCGAGCTGAGAGGCGAGATCACGCTGCTGATCGGCAAAGCCGAATCCGCGGCCGAGGCCGCGCCCGCCGCCGGGGCCGACCTGCGCACGCGCCTGGAGGCCCTGATGGCCGT
>DASPRL010000225.1 GCA_035624475.1 Terriglobales bacterium | reverse complement strand
CGACGGCGGTCAGCGTGACCGCCACCGCCAGGAACCAGGTCATGATCCAGAAGGCCAGCGGCTTGCGCACCAGCCAGCGGCGGAAGCCGGCCTTGCTGGCCGGGTCGACGAAGGCGGCGTAGAGCATGAAGGCGGCGACGAGCAGGGTGGGCGCCAGCGCCACCCACACGTCGAAGACTGCCAGGAAGACGGCCAGCGCCGCCACCACCACCGCGAAGAGGCGCAGGCGCTGCGCCCGGTCGCGCAGCCACACGCCTTCCGCCTGGACGTTGATGTTGAAATATGGGATCACGATGAGCGCGATCACCACCAGCGTGGGGATGAGCACGCCCGCCACCACCGGGGGGAAGTAGTGCAGCAACTCTTGCAGGCCCAGGAAGTACCAGGGGGCCTTGGCGGGGTTGGGGGTGTGCATGGGATCGGCGAGCTGCTCCAGGGGAGCGTCCCAGAGCAGCGCCAGGCCCACCAGGAAGGCCGCGAGCAGTTGCACCGCCACGATCACGCGGAAGAAGACCTCGGGATAGGTCATGACCGTGTCTTCGTAGCGGGTCCGGACCGCGGGCGACGTGCGCCGCGTGACGAAGGCGACGCGCACCGGCGTCTTGCGCGCGTCGGAGTCGCGGCTGGCGAGGAAGTCCTTGGGGTCAGGCATGCGGCCCCTCCTCCTCCACCGTGTCTTCCAGGTCGCCGGGGTAGAGGCCGCCGTCCTTGCGGATGCGCCAGAAATGGATGGCGATGAAGAAGATCGCGGTCAGCGGCAGGACCATGCAGTGCAGCACATAGAAGCGCAGCAGCGCGTTGGCGTTCACCGTGTGCCCGCCCAGCATCAGGAAGCGGATGCGCGAGCCGAAGAAGGGCATGGCAGAGACGATGTTGCTGCCCACGGTGATGGCCCAGAAGGCCAGCTGGTCCCAGGGCAGCAGGTAGCCGGTGTAGCTGAGGAAGAGGGTGATCAGCAGCAGCACCACGCCGATCACCCAGTTGAACTCGCGCGGCGGGCGGTAGGCGCCGCGGTAGAAGACGCGGAACATGTGCGCGAACACCAGGAAGACCATGGCGTGCGCCGCCCAGCGGTGCAGGTTGCGCAGGAACACCCCCGACGAGACCACGAACTGCAGGTCCTTCATGTCGTTGTAAGCCTGCGGCACCGAGGGGTGGTAGACCAGCATGAGCAGGATGCCGGTGATCACCAGGATGAGGAAGCAGCCGAAGGTGAGCGCCCCCAGGTACCAGGTGACCCCGAAGTCGAGCACGCGCTTGCGCGCTTTCACCGAGAACAGGTGCAGGAAGACGTTCTGCTGGACGAAGAGGGCGCGGCGCAGGTTGCTGAAGCCGGGTCCGCCGCGGAAAATGGAGCGCCACACCCGGCTCTGCTGGACCCGATCCACGTAGCTGGTGAGCTTCTTGGCCATGTCAGACGCGCACGTACTGCCGGTTGGAGAGCGTGGTGGAGCGGTCGACCATGAGGTCGCCGTCGTCGTTGAGCCACATGCGCAGCCAGGGCAGGGGCTTGGGCGCGGGGCCGGCGATCTTGACCCCGTCGCGGTTGAACTTGCTGCCGTGGCAGGGGCAGGCGATGATACCCAGCTCCGGCTTCCACGCGGTCAGGCAGCCCAGGTGGGTACAGACGGCGGAGAGCGCGTAGAAGCCCTCGGCGGCGCGCACCATGTAGATGCCGGTGGCGGGATCGAGGGTGACCGAATCGGGGGCGTAGCTGTCGGGCTTGCCGGCGTTGACCACCGGCGAGGGCTCGTAGAGCACGTTGGGGGAGAGGAACTGGTAGGCGAAGACCGCGGTCCCCGCCCCGGCCACGGCGATGGAGCCCAACCCCATCTTCACGAAGAACTGGCGGCGATCCAGGCCGGCGTTGGCTTCGGGTTTCTTCTCGTCTTCAGGCATTGACCTCGGTCCTCTCCCTCACTTCGCCGGCGCGGGCTGGATCTGCACCAGGTCCATGGCCTGGATGGGGATCAGCCCGGTGGGCTCGGCTGGCAGCAGGTGATACGCCTCCATGGTGATGGTGCCGGCGGGACAGCGCAGGGCGCAGAGCCCGCAGCGGATGCAGCGGGTCTCGTCCTTGAGCATGGCGGAGCCGGTGATGACTCCCAGCTCGTCGGCGGCCATGTCGTCCAGCTCCACGCCGAAGAGCTGCGGCTCGCGCCGGATGTTCTCCAGGGTGCCGGGCTCGAACGAGATGCGGTCCAGCGAGACCAGTTGCAGGCAGTCTTCGGGGCAGACGTCCACGCAGCCGCCGCAGAGCACGCACTGGCTGCCGTCGGTCTCGTTGCCTTCGAAGACGGTGTTCACCCAGCAGCGCAGGCAGCGGCGCGCTTCCTCCATGGCCGACTCTTCGTCGTAGCCGATCTCCACCTCGGTGACGCCGGTGCGGCGCTCCAGGGGCAGCATGGGCACGGCCTGGCGCGCGATCTCCATGAAGTCGGGGAACATACGGTGGCGGCGCAGCACCTCGACCTCGATCTCGGGCTGGGGATGCTTGCGGCCGCGCAGGAACTCGTCGATGCCGACGGCGGCGCGCTTGCCGTCGCCCACGCTGTCGATGATGAGGCGCGGCCCGAAGACGCAGTCGCCGCCGGCGAAGACGCCGGGCGCGGTGGTCATCAGGTTTTCGCGGTTGACCGCGATCAGCCCGCGGGGCGAGACCTGCACCCCGTCCTCCGGCTTCAGGAACTCCAGGTTGGGCGCCTGCCCGATGGCCATGATGATGGTGTCGCAGTCCAACTGCTTCTCGCTGTTCTCGTAGAAGGCGGGGTTGAAGCGCTTCTGCTGGTCGAAGACCCACTTGGTATCCAGGGTCTCGAGGCCGGTGACCTTGCCGTCGCGCCCCAGGACGCGCTTGGGCCCGAAGCCGGGATGGATGATGATGCCCTCGGCCTCGGCTTCCTCGATCTCCTCTAGCGCCGCCGGCATCTCGAAGCGCCGTTCCAGGCAGACCAGGTGGACCTCGCGCGCGCCCATGCGCAGAGCGGAGAGCGAGATGTCGACCATCTCGTGGGCGGCGACGGCGGCCACGTTCTCGTCGCTGGGCACCACCTCGTCGGTGGCGCCGTGCTCGCGCAGCACCTCGCGGGCGGCGGAGCGGGCCACGTCCATGGCCACGTTGCCCCCGCCGATCACGATCACCTTCTTGCCGATGGTGAACTTGTAGCCCAGGTTCACGTTGAGCAGGAACTCGATGCCCTTGTGCACCCCGTCCAGCTCGACGCCGGGGATGCTCAAGTCGCGGCTGCGGTGCGCTCCCACGGCGATGAGCACGGCGTCGAAGCCCTGGCGCCGCAATTCGCCGACGGTGAAGTCGCGCCCCGCGGCGTGGTTCAGCTTGAGGGTGATGTCGCCGGTCTCCAGGATCTCGCGCACCTGCGCTTCCACCACGTTGCGCGGCAGGCGGTACTCGGGGATCCCCAAGTAGAGCATGCCGCCGGCGACGGGCGCGGCCTCGAAGATGGTGACCGAGTAGCCCATCAGCGCCAGGTCGTGCGCCGCCGAGAGGCCTACGGGGCCGCCGCCTACCACTGCCACCTTGAAGGGAAGCCTCTCCGCGGGCTGCGGCCGCAGGTCCGCGGGATGGCGCGACTCGGGGCCGTAGCGTTCGGTGAGGAAGCGCTTGAGAGCGCGGATGGAGATGGGCTTGTCGATCTGGCCGCGCCGGCAGGCGGTCTCGCAGGGATGGGCGCAGACCCGGCCGCAGATGCTGGCCAGCGGATTGGGATCGCGGGCGAAGCGGTAGGCTTCCTCGAAGCGGCCCTCGGCGATGAGCGCGACGTAGCGCCCCGCATTCGTGTGCGCAGGACACGCCATCATGCAGGGGAAATTCGTGTTGAGCCAGTCGCGGTCGACCTGCTTATTGAGATAGCGGTTCAGCATCGAGCTGTCCCCACCCGTCTTGCTGCCATCCTCTGCCCTTCTCTGGAGGCAGAGGAGAACGGGGCGCCGCCGCGGCAACGGGGCGCCCCACCACGACTACTTGGTGAGCGTGAAGTCCGCCTTGCCGCTGCCCCCGGCCACGGTCACCGGTTTGGACTGCGTCTTGGCGCCCTCATGCCACGCCACCACCGTGTAGCTGCCGTCGGGAACGTTCTCGATCTTGTACTCCCCGTTGGCGTCGGTCTCGACGTAATAGGGCGTGGGCACGACCACGATGTAGCCCGACATCTCCGGGTGGACATTGCACAGCAGCGGTGTCACGCCCGGCTGGTCGAACTTGAAGGAGCGCTTCTGCCCCTGCGGCCAGGTGCCCAGGTTGTGGGTCAGCTTCTTGTTGCCGCCCACCGAGGGCCAGTAGACGTTGTGCTGCACCGAGTCGCTGTTCAGGAAATCCACGGTCGCCCCCACCGGCACGACCAGGATGTGGGGTTGGAAAAGCAGGCCCTTCTGATCCATCAGGAAGGACTTGGCGGGGGCAGGGAAGGTCTTGCCAGGGATGGTGTCCACGTAGACCACCGACTTGCCGGAGACGCCGGACACCTTGCCCGTGATGGTGCCGGCCAAGGCGGCCATGCTGAAGAACCCGACCACCAGGATCACTGCCAGACTGTTGCGCTTCATGAGGTATGACTCCTTCATCGTGAGGACCGTGTCTGTCCCCGGGTTAGTAGACAAACTCCAGGCCCACCACCAGGTTGTTGGTGCGGAACGGCGCGATGGGCAGGCCACTCACCGCGTCCAGCACCGTCTGCCGGGGCCGGATCTGGTACTCCACCGACGCCTTGATGTTGGCGCGGATCAGAAACTGGGCCCCCGGGGTGAAGCGGTTGCGCGTGGAGTTGAAGGCGCCCGGGAATGACGCCGGCCCATCCAGCAAGGTGTTGATCCGGTCCGAGGTGGAGTTTACCGCGTCATAGCGCATGATCAACATCAACCAAGGGTAGGGCATGTAGTCCGCCTGCACGAACCCGCCGGTGTAGGTCACGGGTACGCCGCGCACGAAGTGCGTCGGCAGCAGCGGGAAGGGGTTCAGCAGGTCGTCCACCGGGATCAGGTTGTGGTCATGCCCGTAGACGATCACGCCGTATACGTTGAAGGTGCGGTAGTTGAAGTTGAAGTCGCCGCCCACGCGGTAGAAGGGCTCGCGCGCCGTGAGCACGGTCGGGTTCAGCGTTCCCGGGAATAGCCCGGAGAAGCGCTGCACCGAGCGCCCGTAGAAGTAGAAGGTGCCCAGGCTGATGAAGGTGTGGTCGCGCGGGCCGGTCGCGCCTGCCGCCTGGATGGCGTTGCGGCTCTCCGCGTCGCGCTCCAGGTTGAAGCGATAGGAGAAGCGTCCGTACAGGTCCTTGAAGTTGGCGTCGGAGGTGAAGGCGACTTGCGAAGGCACGAAGCCCGGGTCGTTGGGCGGCAAGCCGCTGGTGTTCTGGTTGATGACTGCGAACGAGTAGTGATAGCCGCGGTAGAGGTGGCCGCCGCTCAGTTCGATGCCCTGGCCGGGGGTGCTGAAGGCGAAGAGGTTGGCCACGTTACCCATGCCCACCACGCCGATGTTGCTCTGGTCGAAGACGTCCCAGCCGCTCAGGTTGTAGCTGCGCGCCGGCGAGAAGGGCAGGTCGAGCTCGAACTGGCCCACGCGCAGGCTGAGCGCGTCGGCGGGGAGGTGCACGAAGCGGCCGATGTCGACGAACTTGATGTACCCGTCGCCCAACCCGCCGTTGCTGTTGGCGCCGGCCACGCTCAGGTCATCATCCACCCAAAACGCGATGCCACTGCCGAAGTTGCCGGCGGTGAAGATGCTGAACAGTCCGGTCTGGAAGTCGGTGCGGGGAGTGAAGAAGGGTGGCGTGGAGCCCGGGAGAAGCGTGGCGTTGGGTGCGCCGCGGTTGGCACTCACCGTCTGGAAGAAACTGTTCATGCGCAGGCCGATAGGAGGCAGCCCGGGAATGGTGCCCGGCCACACCACCTTGGGCCACATCTCCGACTGCGCCGGCGCGCCCAGCATCACCGGCGGCGTCTTGATCATGGACTCGTCGTCCTTGGGGAACTTGAAGCCGGCGTCCTTGAAGGCCTTGCCGAAGTCGTTGAGCTTGGGAAAATCGGTGTGGCAGGTGCTGCAGGAGGTGCCGTACTGACGGGCGAACGCCGGGATGGCGTAGCTCTTGGTCGGCCGGCTCAGTGGCAGCGCCAGGATGGCCAAGACCCCGAACAACAGGATGGCAGCTTGCAATCGTGCGCTCTTCATGATGGCGGCTCCTCGCTCTTTGTTGGTGCGCCCGGGTAAGAAGAGCGCTGGCCGGTGTCAGAGCCCTGCGCTCCTAGGGTGCGCATTGTGAATGAGTGGCGACCTTGGGACAGTGCGGCGCGTCACCCTATCTTTGTGACCCGCATCACACACTCCCTCCTAACGAGGGATGTGAAGCCATACTATCGGACGGTCCTGACGCGCCCACTCCTGCGTCCCGGCAGGGGATAGGTCTCTCTGCAAGGTTCAACTTAGAGAACTGACTGGGTCCAAGTTAGGTCCACCGATGAATCCGGGTCGCCTCTCTGACAGCGCCACCCCGGCTGCAAGACCCGCT
>DASPRL010000224.1 GCA_035624475.1 Terriglobales bacterium | reverse complement strand
GGTTGTGGTCGGCGTCCATCTCGCGGTCGAGCAGGTACACCCCGGGGACCTTCATGGCCTCGACGATGGCCTCGACCTTGGCCTTGTCCCGGCCCTCGGAGAAGTTGGGCACGCATTCGACCAGCGTGGACATGGGTCAAGCATAGCGGCCGGGCCCGGAGCCCGCAACCGGAGCGGGGTTCAAGGAACCCTCGAAGGCACGGGAGATTGCAGATTTGAGATTTCAGATTGCAGATTGAAAAACCGCGCACCTTGGCGGTGCCGTCTTCAAATCTGAAATCTGCGATCTTCAATCTGCAATGAGGTCTAGTGCTGCTTCCACCAGTGGTAGCCCAGCGTGAACTGCAGGGTATTGATGCCGGGGTTGGGGGTGGCCAGGCCGGCGTTGGAGATGTGCACGTAGCGGAAGGCCAGACTGACGGCGCGGTCGGGGCGATGGAAGTACTGCACCCCGAAGGCGGCCTGGGGCGTGAAGTTCACGCTGTTGGTGCCGGCGGGCACGTCGGAGGTGGTGAAGAGCACGCCGCCCCCGCCCTCCACGTAGGGTACCAGCTTCTGCCCGCTGGTGAAGTTCCACTTCAGCAGCACCGGAGTGAAGCTGAAGCCATAGACGTTGGTCTGCTGGAAGATGACGTTGACCGGGGTGATGTCCACGGCGTACTCGAAGGTGCCGCGCAGGGCCCCCGGGCCGTGCTCCTGGCTGAGGACGTAGCCCAGGCGCACGTTGGCGTTGAAGACCCCGGTATCGCGGTTTCCGCCGGCAATGGAGTGGCCGCCGCCCGCGGTGACGCCGATCTCCCAGTTGCCCTGGGAAGCGGCCGCCGCGCCGGCGGAAGCGGCAGGGGCCGGGTCGGGAAGGGCCGCGGCGGGCACCGCCGCGCTCTCGGACTGGGGAGCGTCGGGAAGCTGCTGCGCGGCGCACGTCAGCGCCACGCTCAGCATGACCAGCAACAGCAGAGTCTTTCGCATTCGCGCCTCTCGCAAAGAGAATCGACCAGGAAAGTCCTGACACTCTACTCTGCCCTCGGAGGGGGAATCAAGTTCCGGGCCGGGTACCAGCAGAAAAGCCGCCCCGCAGGGCGGCTTGGGCGCGTGCGAGCGCTAGCTGGCCACCTGCTCCAGGGCCTTCTGGTCGATGTCGAAGTTGGAGTAGACGTGCTGCACGTCATCGTGCTCTTCCAGGGCCTCGAGCAGGCGGATCATGGTGGCGGCGGCCTGGCCCTCCAGCTTGATGTAGTTCTGCGGCAGCATGGCCACCTCGGAGTGGGTGACCGCCAGGTTGGCCTTCTTCACCGCCTCCAGCACGGGCTCGTAGCCGTGGGGATCGGTAATGATCTCCCAGTTCTCGCCGTCGTCGCGCAGGTCCTCGCCGCCGGCCTCCAGCACGATGTTCATCAGGTCGTCTTCCTTGGCCGCCGACTTGGGAACCACGATGGATCCCTTCTTGTGGAACATCCAAGCCACCGAACCGGCCTCGCCCAGGTTGCCGCCGTTCTTGGTGAAGGTGTGCCGGATCTCGCTGACCGTGCGGTTGCGGTTGTCGGTGGAAAGCTCGACCAGCAGGGCCACCCCGCCCGGGCCGTAGCCTTCCAGGATGGCTTCTTCGTAGGTGGCGCCGGGCAGTTCGCCGGTGCCCCGCTGGATGGCGCGCTTGATGTTGTCGGCGGGCATGTTCTCCGCCTTGGCCGCCTGCACCGCCCCGCGCAGGCGGGGGTTCTTGTCGGGGTCGCCGCCGCTCTTGGCCGCCATGGTGATTTCCTGATCAGGCGGGTGAAGATCTTCCCGCGCTTGGCGTCCAGCGCGCCCTTCTTGTGCTTGATGGTGGCCCATTTGGAATGGCCAGACATGGGAAACCTCTTCTGCTTGTGGGCCTGCCCTGGGGACAGCAGCCCTGCTTTAGTATGAAGGCATCGAAATTATAGCACCCGTCCCCCGGGTAAACCCCGGCCGCGCGCGGGCGTCTATATGCATGAAGGAAGCGACCTTGGAAGACACTCTGGCGGGCGCCGCGCTCCCGGTCGGACGGCAGGCAGGTGAGACCCTGACGCGCGAGGCCTTCGAGCAGATCGTGGCGGCGCACCAGCAGCGCATCTACCGGCTGCTGCTGACCCTGCTGCGCGACCCCGACGCTGCCCAGACCCTGACCCAGGAGTGCTTCCTGCGCGCCTACCGCAAGCGCGCCGGCTTCCGCGGCGAGGCCAGCGTAGGCACCTGGCTGGCGCATATCGCCGTCAACCTCGCCCGCGACCACGGTCGCAGCCGCGCCCGCCGCTTCTGGGAGCGGGTGCTGGGGCGGGAGGACGAACCGGGAGCGCCGGTCGAGCGCGTGCCCGACCGCGCTCCCTCTCCCGAGCGCAGCCTGCTGGCGCGGGAAGGATCGGCGACGGTGTGGGCGCTAGCGGCGGAGTTGCCCGGGCGCCAGCGCGAGGTCTTCCTGCTGCGCTTCGCCGAGGAGATGAGCCTGGCGGAGATTGGGCAGGCGCTGGACCTGGAGGTGGGCACGG
>DASPRL010000223.1 GCA_035624475.1 Terriglobales bacterium | reverse complement strand
CGGCCTGTTCGTCCTTCTCTTCGGCATCCTGCTGGTGGCCCGTGCCTGACCAGGGAAACAAAGTGCGTGTGGGAGTGATCGGCTACGGCTACTGGGGGCCGAACCTGGTGCGCAACTTCGTGGAGTCGGGCGCCGCCCAGGTCACCACGGTCAGCGACACGAAAGCGGAGCGCCGCGCCCTGGTCGAGACCCGCTATCCCGGAGTGCGCGCCGTGGCCGGCGCCGAAGAACTGCTGCGCGATCCCGCCCTGGACGCGGTCGCCATCGCCACTCCCGTCTCCACCCACTTCGAGCTGGGCATGAAGGCGCTGGCCGCCGGCAAGCACGTCTTCCTGGAAAAGCCGCTGGCCGCCACCGCCGCGGAGGCCGCGCGCCTCATCGAGGAAGCCGAGCGCCGCCGCCGCGTGCTGCTGGTGGACCACACTTTCGTTTACACCGGCGCGGTGCGCAAGATCCGCGAGCTGGTGGAGCAGGGCGGCCTGGGCGAGATCTACTACTACGACTCCGTGCGCGTGAACCTGGGGCTGTTCCAGCACGACACCAACGTCATCTGGGACCTGGCCGTGCACGATCTTTCCATCATGGACTACGTGCTGCCGGCGCGCCCGGTGGCGGTCTCGGCCACCGGCGTAAGCCACGTCCCCGGCAAGCCCGAGAACATCGCCTTCCTCACCCTGTTCTTCGACACTAGCCTGATCGCCCACATCCACGTGAACTGGCTGGCGCCGGTGAAGCTGCGCCGCACCCTCATCGGGGCCAGCCAGAAGATGATCGTCTACGACGACCTGGAAGCCAGCGAGAAGGTGAAGGTGTACGACAAGGGCATCACCGTCTCCGGCGACCCCGAGAGCCTCTACAAGCTGCTGGTGGGCTACCGCGCCGGCGACATGTGGGCGCCGCAGATCGACTCCAGCGAGGCCCTGCAGACCGAGGTGCGCCACTTCCTGGCCTGCGTGCGCGGCCAGGAGCAGCCCCTCACCGGCGGCGACGCCGGCCTGCGCGTGGTGCGCATCCTGGAGGCCGCCACCCAATCCATGAGCCAGCGCGGCCGCCCTGTCGAGCTGGCCCGCGACAAGGTGACGGCGTGATCCCCTTCCTCGATCTCAAAGCCCAGTACCGCTCCCTCAAGCCGGAGATCGACGCCGCCATCGCCCGCGTGCTGGAGAGCTGTCAGTTCGTGCTGGGCGAGGAGGTGGCGCGCTTCGAAGAAGAGTTCGCCGCTTACTGCGGCGCCGCCCACGCCGTGGCCGTCAACTCCGGCACCAGCGCCCTGCACCTGTCGCTGCTGGCCCTGGGCGTCGGCCCCGGCGACGAAGTCGTCACCACGCCCTTCACCTTCGTGGCCACCGTGGCCGCCATCGGCTACAGCGGCGCCCGCGCCGTGCTGGTGGACGTCGACCCACACTCCTTCAACCTGGACCCGGCCCGGCTGGAGCGCGCTCTGACCCTGCGCACCAAGGCCATCGTCCCGGTGCACCTCTACGGCCAGCCCGCCGACCTGGATCCCATCTTCGAGATCGCCCGCCGCCGCGGCGTGCCCGTCATCGAAGACGCCTGCCAGGCCCATGGCGCCGAATACAAGCGCCGCCGCGTCGGCCCTCTCGGCGAGCTGGCATGCTTCAGCTTCTATCCCGGCAAGAACCTGGGCGCGTACGGGGAGGGCGGCCTGGTGGTGACCAACAACTCCGAACACGCGCGCACCGTCCGCCTGCTGCGCAACTGGGGCGAGGAGCGCCGCTACCACCACCAGCTTCGCGGCTACAACTACCGCATGGAGGGACTGCAGGGCGCCATCCTGCGGGTGAAGCTACGCCACCTGGAAGAGTGGACCGAGGCCCGCCGCGCCCGCGCCGCTCGCTACACGGAACTGCTGCGCGGCTCCGAGGTCCAGACCCCGGCCGAGATGCCCTACGCCCGCCACGTCTTCCACGTGTACGCGGTGCGCTCGCCCCAGCGCGACGCCCTGCAGAAGTCGCTGCAGGCGGCGGGCGTTCAGACCGGCATCCATTATCCCATCCCCGTGCACCTGCAGCCCGCTTACGCCGACCTGGGCTACAAGGCGGGCGACTTTCCGGTGGCGGAACGGCTGGCGCGCGAGGTGCTCTCGCTGCCCATCTATCCCGAATTGGCTCCGGCGCAGATCGAGGAAGTGGTGGCGGCGGTGCAGCAAGGAGTCCATGCCCTCTAAGCGCCACAGCCGCATCGTCAAAGCCGTGCACGGCAAGCGTCGCGTCGTGCCCGACGCTCCTTTCGAGCTGGGCCTGGCTGATTTCCTGCGCGCCCGCTATGACCTGAGCCATCTGGTGGAGTTGTACGGCCGCTTCGCGGTGGGCGACGGGGAGTTGGAGCTGCTGATGCGCCGCGCCATCTGGCGCGCCGGCGCCCGCCGCTTCGGTCACGGCGTGCACATCGGCTCCGGCGCGGTCTTCCGGCACCTGGAGACCTTCGAGATCGGCAACGGAGTCTTCTTGGGCGCGCAGTGCAACGTGCAGGGGCGCTTCGACGGCCGCTGCGTCATCGGCGACCACTCCTGGATCGGGCCGCACGCCTTCCTGGACGCCCGCGACCTGGTCATCGAGGAGTACGTAGGCTGGGGACCGGGAGCCAAGGTGCTGGGCTCGGCGCACACCGGCCTGCCCGCCAACGTGCCCATCATCCAGACTGACCTCGAGATCAGGCGGGTCCGCATCGGTGCCGGGGCGGACATCGGCACCAACGCCGTCATCCTGCCCGGGGTGACCGTGGGCAAGGGGGCTATCGTGGGAGCGGGCGCGGTGGTGGTGGAAGACGTCCCGCCCTTCGCCATCGTGGCCGGCGTCCCCGCCCGCTTCTTGCGCTGGCGCCCGGGACATGCGCGGGGAGGCAGGAATCGGCGATGAAGGTCTCGGTCATCGTCCCCGCCTACAACGAAGGCGAGAGCGTGCGCGCCGCCCGCGCCGCCATCGCCGAGGTCTTCCACACGCAGCTTCCCGGGACGGACTTCGAGATCGTCTTCGTGGACGACGGCAGCCGCGACGACACCTTTCAGCACCTGGCCGCGCTGGCCGCCGAGTTCCCCTACGTCCGCGTCCTCAAGTTCGCCCAGAATTGCGGCTCGCACATGGCCATCCGCGCCGGCTTCGACTACGCCACCGGCGATGCCGCCT
>DASPRL010000222.1 GCA_035624475.1 Terriglobales bacterium | reverse complement strand
GAGCGGGGCGGGTGATCGCCATCGACACCGGCTACGGGCAGATGGCGGCACGTCTGCGCTCCGACCCGCGCGTGCGCCTGCGGGAGCGCACCAACGCGCGCTATCTCAAGCCCGCAGACGTGGGCGAGCCGGCCGACCTGGTGGTCGTGGACGTCTCGTTCATCTCTGCTACACTCGTGCTGCCGGCGGTGATAAGAGCAGTGGCCAGTGGCCAGTGGTCAGTGGCCGGAGAGCCGCTGGAACTGATCGTGCTGGTCAAGCCGCAGTTCGAGGCGGGGAGAGGCAAGGTGGGCAAGGGCGGGATCGTGCGCGATCCCGAGGTGCGGCAGGCGGCGGTGGAGCGCGTGCGGCACGCGGTGGAAGAGCTGGGCGGCCGCGACCTCGAGGTCATCGAGTCGCCCATCCTGGGGGCGAAAGGCAACCGGGAGTTCCTGCTGCACGCCGTGATCTGAGATGGGTGGGGAGGAGCGAAGACCATGAGCCATAGGACCTATGCGCTCGCCGCGGGAACAGTTTTCCTGCTCTTCACCCTGGCGCCCCTGCTGCGGATCGGGTTGCGCTGGCCGGTCAGCATCAACGGCTTGTCCATCCCCTTCTGGGAGAGCGGCGCCATGGCGCTGCTGAACGCTTACATGGCGTATCAGGGCCTGCGCCTGGCGCGGAAGGCATCGTGAAGACCGCGGCCATCATCTCGAAGCCGGGCAAGCGCGAGCTGGACGGCATCGTGCCCCAGGTGGCGGCCTGGCTCAAGGCGCACGACTACGAGGTGGTGGCCGACGCCGAGACCGCGTCGTACTCGCCCGGGGTACCCGTGGTGCAGCGCGGCGAGATGGCGGAGAAGAGCCCCGAGTTCGCGCTGGTGCTGGGCGGCGACGGCACCATGCTGGCGGCGGCGCGCGCCGTCGCCCAGGCCGGCATCCCCATCATGGGGGTGAACGTGGGGGCGCTGGGCTTCCTCACCGAGATCCCTCTGGACGAGCTCTATCCCACCCTGGAGGCGCTGGTGGAGAACCGCTGCCAGGTGGAGACGCGCTCCATGATCCACTGCCACCTGATGCGCGGCGGGGAGCGCATCGCCCACTACGACGCCATGAACGATGCGGTGGTGGGCAAGAGCGCCATCGCCCGCATGATCGAGTTCGAGGTGCGGGTGGACAAGGACTTCATCGCCAGCTACAAGGCCGACGGGCTCATCGTCGCCACTCCCACGGGCTCGACCGCCTACTCGCTGGCCGCCGGCGGGCCCATCCTGGCCCCGGACGTGGACGCCTTCATCATCACCCCCATTTCGCCGCACGCGCTCACCCACCGGCCGTTGGTGGTGAAGGACACCTCCGAGGTGAGGATCCTGGTCAAGAGCGTGGGCGAAGAGGCCTTCCTGACCGTGGACGGGCAAGTGGGGGTCGCGGTGCTGGACGGTGACGAGGTCACCTGCAGGCGGTCCGCGCGGCAGGTGCGCCTGCTGCGCCTCACCCGCCGCACCTTCTTCGACGTGCTGCGCGCGAAACTGAAGTGGGGACAGCGTTGACCGCAGTACTCCGTACCTAGTACTCAGTCCCAGTTGGACCTTTGCACAACTCAAGTATCACTTCACAGTTGGTTCTGTATCTCGCTGCTATCACAGCCAAAGACAACGAGTAGGGAGGAGTGAGTACTAGGTCTCCTCCCGCAGCAAGTCCGCGATGCGCTGCCGGCGGCGGATGAGGCGGGCGCGCGCGCCCTCTACCAGCACCTCGGCGGCCAGCGGGCGGGAGTTGTAGTTGGAAGCGAGGGACATGCCGTAGGCGCCGGTGTCGAGCACGGCCAGCAGGTCGCCAGGGGCGGGCGTGGGCAGGCGCCGGCTGCGGCCCAGGAAGTCGCCGGTTTCGCAGATGGGCCCGACCACGTCAAAGGTCCCGGTAGTGCGCGCGAGATCCTTCGCGGGCTGAAGCCCGCTCAGGATGACGCCTGCTTTGGGAGAAAGGTCTACCGGCACGATCTCGTGGTAGGCGTCGTAGAGAGCGGGGCGAAGGAGGTCGTTCATGGCGGCGTCCACCACCAGGAAGTGGCGGCGGCCGTCGCGCTTGAGATAGAGCACGCGAGTGAGGAGGGCACCTGCCGGCCCCACCAGGGCTCGCCCCGGCTCCAGCAACAGGTGGACCTTCAAACCGCGTAGAGGCTGGGTGACGGCGCGGGCGTAGGCGGCGAACAAGGAGGCGGCTTCCCGCCCGCTTCGATAAGGGATCCCCAAGCCGCCACCGAGGTCGAGGTAGTCGATGCGGTGGCCGTCGGCGCGCAGCACGCGGACCAGACTGGCCAGGCGGCGGGCCATCGCGGCAAAGGGCGCGAACGCGGTGATCTGCGAGCCGATGTGGGCGCTGACCCCGGCGACTTCCAGGTACTTCTCCCG
>DASPRL010000221.1 GCA_035624475.1 Terriglobales bacterium | reverse complement strand
TGATCGACGAGCGCCCCGAGGAAGTCACCGACATGCAGCGCTCGGTGAAGGGCGAGGTCATCAGCTCGACCTTCGACGAGCCCGCGGCGCGGCACGTGCAGGTGGCGGAGATGGTGATCGAGAAGGCCAAGCGCCTGGTGGAGCACAAGCGCGACGTGGTCATCCTGCTGGATTCGATCACGCGCCTGGCGCGCGCCTACAACACCATCGTGCCGCCCAGCGGGAAGGTGCTCTCCGGCGGTGTGGACTCCAACGCGCTGCAGCGCCCCAAGCGCTTCTTCGGGGCCGCCCGCAACATCGAGGAGGGCGGGTCGCTCACCATCGTGGCCACCGCGCTCATCGAGACCGGCAGCCGCATGGACGACGTGATCTTCGAGGAGTTCAAGGGCACGGGCAACTGCGAGGTCATCCTGGACCGCAAGCTGGCCGACAAGCGCGTCTTCCCGGCCATCGACATCCAGCGCTCGGGAACGCGCAAGGAAGAATTGATCATCTCCAAGGACGACCTGGCGCGCATCTGGGTGCTGCGCCGGGTGCTGAACCCGCTCTCGCCGGTGGAAGCCATGGAACTGCTCATCGACAAGCTGAGCAAGACCCGCGCCAACAGCGAGTTCCTGTCCAACATGAGCGCGCTGTAAGCGCCCTGCCGTCCCGCTGGGCACAGGCCGGAGGGCGGGGTGTCGCCGCCGCGCCCGTTCCGAACCACGTCTGCAATTGAAAAACCGCCCCAGGGAGAGTAGCGTACTGCCGCAGCTCTCCCCGTGCTGTGGGAGTGGCTGGAACATTTTCTGCGAGGGGGAGGAAGCCATGAAGGGAATGGTGCAGAACTCCTACCGGCTGGGGTGGATCCTGCTGGTGCTGGCGGTGGTGACGCGGATCCTGGTGTACTTCGACCTGGGCTGGCGGCTGGTGGCCATCAAGGTCGTGCCCCGCAACCTGCTGGAACTGAGCGTGGTGTTTTTCGTGATCTGCCTGGCCAGCGAGGCCTACGGGCGCGCGACGCAGAAGTAGGCGGCGCCTGCCGCCTCACTCGTAGCGCAGCGCCTCGATGGGATCCAGGGCCGCGGCCTTGCGCGCGGGGTAGAAGCCGAAGAAGATCCCCACCGCGGTGGAGAAGATCACCGCGACCACGATGGCCAGGGCCGAGATCTTCACCGGCCATCGCAGCACGTTGGTGATGAGCAGCGACGTGCCCAGTCCCACCAGGATGCCGATGGCTCCCCCGATCATGCTGAGCACCACCGCCTCCACCAGGAACTGGTTCTGCACGTCCTGTTCGGTGGCGCCCACGGCGATGCGGATGCCGATCTCGCGGGTGCGTTCGGTCACCGACACCAGCATGATGTTCATGATGCCGATCCCGCCCACCAGCAGGGAGACGCTGGCGATGGAGGCCAGCAGCCAGGTGAAGATGGTGTTCTGCTGATCGGCGAGGGCGGCCATGTCGGCCAGGTTGCGGACGAAGAAGTCGTCGTCGGCGCCGGGGCGGATGCGGTGGCGGTCCCGCAGCAGGGCGGTGATCTGGTCCTGGGCGGCGTAGCTGGTCTCGCGCGAGGTGGCCGAAACCATGATCCACTGCAGCCAGGTATTGCCGTTCATCTTCTTCTGCAGGGTGGTGAGAGGAATGACGATGGTGTCGTCCTGGTCCTGGCCCATGGCGGCGCTGGCGCCCTTGGGGATGAGCACCCCGATCACGCGGAAGGGCAGGTCCTTGATGCGGATGGTCTGGCCGACGGGGTCGGTGGCGCCGAACAGGTTCTTGCGCACGGTTTCGCCGATGACGGCCACGTTGGCGGCGGTGTCGACGTCCGATTGGGTGAAGGTGGAGCCGGAAGCCACCGGCCAGTCGCGCACCTCGAACCACTCGGGGGTGGTGCCGGTGATACGGGTGTACCAGTTGTCGTTGCCGAAGACGACTTGGGCGGAGGTGCCGTCGCCGGGGGCAGCCGCGGCCACCGCCGGACACTCGCGCAGAATGGCCTTCATGTCGTCCACCACCAGGGTCTTGGTGGCGCCCCATCCCATACGCATGCCGCCGCGGTTGACGGTGCCGCTGCCCACGAACAGCAGGTTGGAGCCCATGGCGGCGATCTGCTGCTGGGCGCGCTCCTTGGCGCCCTGGCCGACTCCCACCATGGCGATGACCGCGCCCACGCCGATGATGATGCCCAGCATGGTGAGCACGGAGCGCATCTTGTTGCGCGCCAGGGCCCGCATCGCGATCCGCAGAATGGACATGAGATCCATGACGTCCTCCGCCTAATCCTCCACGCTGGGCATGGTCTTCAGGGCTTCGCTGGCGCGCGGGCGCGCGCGATTGGCTTCGTCCTTGCGGATCTTGCCGTCGCGGAAGATGACGCTGCGCTTGGCGAATTCTGAGATGTCGTGTTCGTGCGTGACCAGCACGATGGTGAGCCCCTGGTCGTTGAGCTGTTGCAGGATGTCCATGATCTCGACCGCGGTGCGGCTGTCCAGGTTGCCGGTGGGCTCGTCGGCCAGCAGCAGGCTGGGCTGGTTGACGAGAGCGCGGGCGATGGCCACGCGCTGTTGCTGGCCGCCCGAGAGCTGGGAGGTGAAGTGGCTCACGCGGTCGCCCAAGCCCACCATCTCCAGGGCGCGGCGGGCGCGCTGCTCGCGCTCGGGCTTCTCGACGCGGTTCCCGTACAGGGTGGGCAGCTCCACGTTCTCCAGGGCGGTGGTGCGGGCCAGCAGGTTGAAACCCTGGAAGACGAAGCCGATGCGGTGGTTGCGGATGAGGGCCAGCTCGCGCTTGCTCAGCCCCGAGACGTCGGTGCCGTCGAGGAAGTAGTGGCCGCTGCTGGGGCGGTCCAGGCAGCCCAGGATGTTCATGAAGGTGGACTTGCCGCTGCCGCTAGCCCCCATGATGGCCACGAACTCTCCGCGCTGGACCTGCAGGCTGACGCCGCGCAGGGCGTGCACGCGGGTCTCGCCCAACTCGTAGTACTTGTGGACATCCTCCACCCGGATCACGGCTTGGGCGCCGGTGGGGGTGCGGGTCTGCAGTGCGCTTTGGGCAGTCGTGGCCATACCCCAACCCTTATTAAACCATGCCCGGGCCGGCAAGTTGCGCTGTGGGGGGATTTTTCCCCAAAGCCCTCAGGGCTGGGGCCCGAAGCCCACAAAAACAGGCTCCGTCTGCAACTCGACGCCGAATTCCTGGGCCACCCGCCGCTGGATCGCGTCCTTGAGGGCGAGGATGTCGGCGGCGGTGGCTCCTCCGCGGTTGACGATGGCCAGCGCGTGCTTGCCGGAGATGCCCACGGGGCCGCGGCGGTAGCCGCGCGGGAAGCCCGCCTGCTCCACCAGCCAGGCGGCGGGGACCTTGGTACGGCCCTCGGCGCCGGGGAAGGAGGGCAACTGGAGGCCGCGGCGGGCAGTCTCGCCGGCCAAGCGGGCGAACCCAGCGGCGTCGAGCAGGAGGTTCTTGAAGAAGGAGCCGGCGCTGCGGCAGTCCTCGTCGCCGGGAACGATGAGCATGGCCTTGCTATGGCGGATCTGGCGCACAGCCTCGCGGGTCTCGGCCAGAGTGGGTCGGCGGGCGCGCGCCGCGAAGAACTTCTTCAGGTCGGCGTACTCGATGCGGGGCGGGCCTCCCCGCGTGAGCGCGAAGCTCACGCGCAGCACGAGGTAACGGCCGCGGTGGGTGGTGTTGAACAGGCTGCTGCGGTAGCCGAAGCCGCAGGCCGGATTGCAGAGTTCCCGCACCTGGCCGTCCTCGAGGTCGAGCACCTGCACGGCGGTGATGGTCTCGGAGACCTCCTGCCCGTAAGCACCGACGTTCTGGATGGGTGTGCCGCCCACGGTTCCGGGAATGCCGCTCAAGCACTCGATGCCGGCGCAGCCGCGAGCGACGGCGCGGGCGACGAGGGCGTCCCAGTCTTCGCCGGCGCCGGCTTCAAAGACGTGCTTGCCGCCTTCGTCGCGCTCTTCCACGCCGGAGATGGCCATCTTGAGCACCAGGCCGAGGAAGCCGCGGTCGGCCACCACCAGGTTGCTGCCGCCGCCCAGGACGAAGAGCGGAAAGCCGCGGTCGCGGGCGAAGGCGACGGCCTCGCGAACCTCGGCGAGATCACGGGCTTCCACGAAGTAGCTCGCCGGCCCGCCCACCTGCAGGGTGGTCAGCGGGGCGAGAGGGACCTGCTCCAGGAGCTTCACGCGCATCCCAGCATATACGCGGCCTGGCCGCGGGGAAAGCGCCGCCCGGGGTTCCCCCGCGACCTTTCAACGAGCGATAGCCGCTGCTCCCTGCTGCGCTCTGCGGCGGCGGGCCGGGACTGTCCTAAGATGACGGGCAGACTCGACAAGGAGGACGGATGTATCCCGAGTTGATGATCATTCCCATGCGCGAGGAGCTGACCCGCCTGGGCATTCAGGAACTGCGCACGGCTCAGGAAGTAGAGCAGGCGCTGAGCTGCAAGCAGGGCACGGTGATGGTGGTGGTGAACTCGGTGTGCGGCTGCGCCGCCGGGAGGATGCGCCCGGCAGTGCGCCTCGCCCTGGAGCACGCGGTCAAACCGGAGAGGATCGTCAGCGTCTTCGCCGGGCAGGACCGCGAGGCCACCGAGCAGGCGCGGCGGCACTTCGCCGACTACCCGCCCTCCTCGCCCTCCATCGGGCTGCTGCGCGACGGCGAACTGGTGTTCATGATGCAGCGCATGGACATCGAAAATCGCGAGGCGGAGGACATCGCGGCCGACCTGACCTCGGCCTTCGATCGCTACTGCGCCAGGAGCGGTGCGGCCAGAAACTGAATCTCTTCGCCGCGGATGAACGCGGATCACAAGAAGGCCCAGCCATCGTGCTGGGTCTTCTGTTTGCCGACAAAAGGCGCTGCACGGCTCAGGGCGCGGGCGGGCGCGTCGCCATGAAGCTCTTGACGGCGATCTGGTTGGGGGCGAGGCCCACCGGGATCATGGTGAACAGGGTGAACAGGGAGTTGCGCTCGTCCACGAAGACCACGGCCACGTCGCCGGAGGCGGAGTCGGCGACCAGCAGCGCGCCCTGGTCGGCGGTGAGCGCCAGGGCGTCGGGGCGGCTGCCCACGCGCACCGTGGCCAGCAGCTTGCGATTGTCGATGCCGAAGACGCCTACCGAGTCGGAGCCGAAGTTGCTCACGTAGAGCAGGGAATTGCCGGCATTCACCAGGCCGCGCACCGGCTGGGCGCCCACCAGGTGGCTGCTCTCCACCTCGTTGGCCCCGGTCTCGATGATGGAGATGCTGTCGGCGGCGAAGTTGCTGACCAGGAGCTCGCCGCCGTCGGGCTTGAGGGCGAGGTCGACGGGGGTTTGGCCCACGTCGAGCAGGGCCAGCAGCCGGTCCGACTTCAGGTCGAGGACGGCCACCTGGTTGGAGCCGGAGCAGGAGACGAAGGCCTTGCTGGAGTCGGGGAGGATGGCGATGTCCTCGGGCTGGCGGCAGGCGGGCAGGGTGGCGCGCACCGCCAGCTTGTCCGCGTCGAGGAGGGAGACGGAGTCGCCGCCGCGGTTAGAAACCACCACCGTGCGCCCATCGGGCGAGACCCGGGCCAGGCCGGGAGCGGCGCCCACGCCCAGCGTGACCAGCAGCTTGTGCTGCTCGAGGTCGAGCACGGAAACGTTGGCGGAGCCCGCGTTGGCCACGTAGGCGCGGCGCCCGTCCGGCGATACGGAGAGGAAGTAGGGCAGATGATGCACGCCGATCACCGCCGTCACCCGGTTGCGCTCGGCGTCGATCACGCTGACGTTGTCGGAACCGGAGTTGACGGCGTACACCTCGTTCTTCGCCGGATTGACGGCCACTCCCGTGGGAGCGCGCCCCACGGGAATGTTGGTCACCAGCTTGAAGTGCAGCACGTCGATCACGCTGACGCTGTCGCTCTTGCCGTTGCTGACGTAGGCGTACTCGTGGAAGGCGGGGGGGTAGTTGGGCAAGGCTTCGCGGCGGCAACCCCCGAGTCCCAGCAGGAGCAGTCCTGCCGCGAGCGCGCGGGGAAAGAGGAGCGGCTTCAAGGTCAGGCGGGCTGGCGGACGCTCTCCGGGACGCTGCGCTGCACGACCGCAGCGATCTGCCGCACCTCCGCCATCAACTGCTCGAACTGCTCGGGATAGATGGACTGCATGCCGTCGGAGAGGGCCCGGTCCGGCTGATTGTGGACCTCGACCAGCAGGCCATCGCAACCCACCGCCACCGCCGCGCGCGAGAGCGGCAGCACCTTGTTGCGCTTGCCGGTGCCGTGGCTGGGGTCCACCAGGATGGGCAGGTGGCTGAGCCGCTGCACCGCCGGCACCACGCTCAGGTCCAGGGTGTTGCGGGTGTGGTCGGCGAAGGTGCGCACGCCGCGCTCGCACAGCGCGACCTGGTAGTTGCCCTCGCTCATCACGTACTCGGCGGCCATGAGGAACTCTTCCAAGGTCGCGGACATGCCGCGCTTCAGCAACACCGGCTTCTTGGAGCGCCCGGCGCGCTTGAGCAGGGAGAAGTTCTGCATGTTGCGGGCGCCGATCTGGATGACGTCGGCATACTCCTCGACCAGCTCGATGGACTCGTGGTCCACGGCCTCGGTGACGATGCGCATGTCGAAGCGCTCGCGTACCTCGGCGAGGATGCGCAGGCCTTCCTCCCCCAGTCCCTGGAAGGAGTAGGGCGAGGTGCGGGGCTTGTAGGCGCCGCCACGGAAGAACTGGGCGCCGGCGCGGCGCACGCGCTCGGCCACCGCGAAGCACTGCTCGCGGCTCTCCACCGCGCAGG
This sequence comes from Terriglobales bacterium, assembly GCA_035624475.1. Taxonomy (NCBI): domain Bacteria; kingdom Pseudomonadati; phylum Acidobacteriota; class Terriglobia; order Terriglobales; species Terriglobales bacterium. Next base: position 2,274 of record DASPRL010000221.1, on the reverse strand, counting down.
GCCCGGCGATGACCGCCAGCTCGTGCCCGCCGATGGTGGCGTCGGAGCCGGGGAAGCGGATGACGGTGTTCTCCTGCTTGATGTCGCGGCTGACCAGCTTGTAGGGCTTGGTGACGCGGATGACTTCGCCGACGCCCGGCATCTCCTCCAGGCTGCCGGGCTCGACCTCGCCCTGGTTGCCGGTGATGCCGATGGCGGTGCGCTGCGCTCCCGGAATGGCGTGCGCCCGGTAGCCCAGCGACTCGATCTTCTCGCAGACCGCGCGCACCTGCTCTTCGGTGGCGTTGGCCGACATCACGATCAGCATGACGTGCAGCTCCTTGGCGAAATATAGAGTTTACTCCCTAGGCAAGGTTCCTGGAAAATCCGTGCCGGGGAAGTGCTTGGGGCGGCCCCCTCTCAGCGCTTGTCATCCCGAGCGCAGCCGGACAGGCGGTGGCGCCGCCTGTCCGGCGGAGCCGAGGGACCCCTGCAGCCTATGTCCCAGTAAGAACGATTGGAAGCTTTCTCCCGGCAGTGTCGGCAAGACCCCCTCAAGCGTTGCCGCTGGCGCACGCGAACGCGGGGTCCTTCGACTCGCGGCGTCTTGCGGCGGAGCCGCAAGACGGCGCTCGCTCAGGATGACAGGGAGGGAGAGGAAGGCTGCCTGCTAGAATCCCAAGCCATGCCGCGAGGAATGGCTATGAGCGACGAGCAGGACATCCTGAAGCTGCCGCCGCCCGAGCATCCGCCCAAACTGACGGCGCGGCGCATCGGCATCCACACCTCCATCGCCGGAGGGGTGGAGATGGCGGCGGAGCGCGCCTGGCGACTGGGCTGCAACGCCTTCCAGGTCTTCTCCTCCAGCCCGCGGCAGTGGCAGCCCTACGAACTGTTCGAGCACCAGTGCCAGGAGATGCTGCGGCTGCGCGCCTTGCACGACCTGAAGCCGCTGGTGATCCACACCAACTACCTGGTCAACCTGGCGGGGATGAACGCGGCCTTTCGCCAGCGCTCGATCGAGGCTTTCCGCGGGGAGGTGGTGCGGGCGCTAGCCCTGGGGGCGGAGTACCTGGTGCTGCATCCCGGGTCGTTCCGCGGAGGCACGCGCGAGGAGGGCCTGCGGCGCGTGGCCGAGGGCATCGTGCAGGCGGTGGAAGGGCTGGACCTGGCGGGCGGCGGCTTCACCATCCTGATGGAGAACACGGCGGGGGCGGAGTTCTCGCTGGGCGGGTCGTTCGAGCAGATCGCGGAGCTGGTGCAGGTGCTGCGACCGGTGGCGCCGGTGGCGGCCTGCATCGATACCTGCCACACCTACGTGGCCGGCTACGACCTAGTCAGCCGCGAGGGCATGGAAGAGACGCTGCGCCAACTGGACGCCACGGTGGGGCTGGTCAACGTGCCCGTCTGGCACTGCAACGACGCCAAGGCGGAGCGCGGATCGAAGCTCGACCGCCACCAGCACATCGGGGAGGGCACCATCGGCATCCCGCCCTTCTGGCGGCTGCTCAACGATCCGCGGCTGGCGCAGGCCGCCTTCATCGCGGAGACACCCATCGACGAGCCCGGAGACGATCTGCGCAACGTCGAGATCCTGAAGGCACTGGTGGAGGAAGGGAAGCCGGCCAAACGGAGGAAGAGCAAGCCCCCTGCGCGCTCCGCGGCGCGCCGTGTAAAATCAAGGCACCGCTAGCAGCAGAGAATCTGCATGCCGGACGCCAACAAGCCGAAGATGAGCGCCGCGCCGCCGAAGCAGGCGCCGGCCGCGCCCCGCCCGGCGGAGGAGCGCGAGGAGCGCTACCAGCCCCAGGTCATCGAGCAGAAGTGGCAGGCGCGCTGGGACCGCGATCCGGAACTGTACCGCGCCGAGGGCCCCGACTCCCCCCGCAAGAAGTACTACGTGCTGGAGATGCTGCCCTATCCTTCGGGGGCGCTGCACATGGGGCACGTGCGCAACTACGCCATCGGCGACGCGCTGGCCCGCCACACGTGGATGCGCGGCTACAACGTGCTCCATCCCATGGGCTGGGATTCGTTCGGTTTGCCCGCAGAGAATGCCGCGATCTCGAACAACACGCCCCCGCGCGAGTGGACCTTGCGCAACATCGCCAACATGAAAGCGCAAATGCAGCGCCTCGGCTTCGCCTATGACTGGTCGCGCGAAGTCACGACATGTTTGCCGGAATACTATCGCTGGAACCAGTGGTTCTTCTTGAAACTCTACGAGCAGGGACTGGTTTATCGCAAGAAGAGCAAGGTGAACTGGTGTCCCAAGTGCGCCACAGTCTTGGCGAA
>DASPRL010000220.1 GCA_035624475.1 Terriglobales bacterium | reverse complement strand
ATCAGTTTCAGGGGACACGGGAGACAAATCGACTCGCTCACCTCCGAGAACGGCCAGTACTCGGTCCAACTGCCGCCAGGCACTTATCAAGCCGCTATCGAAGTGCCAGGCATGTGTCCGTTGCTGCGGTCATCCTTTCGCGTCCGAGCAGACAGGGCAGCGTCGCTGAATCTGTACCTGCTGCAATGCGGCATTGCTGATTACGTGGTCATGACGGGCGAGCGGAAGGGATCCATGGGAGCCCGCTGGGTTCCAGCACACGACGACGAGTCATTCCCGGTACGAAGCCGCTCGGGAGAATTGCCGCTCTCGATTCGGTATGCTGAACGGCACCTCGAAGGCAGTGCCTATCGCTACCTGAGCGCCGGGAAGAGCGGAACCGCCAACCGGGTGCAAGTCCTGATTACCTACGACCTGGTCACCATCCAGGCCGAGCGGGCGGTCTTTGACAAGAAGGCACCCGAGCTTTGTGCCCAAGGGAATGTCTTGCTTGAAGACGGCAGTCAGAACAGCCATCTATCGGCGGTCCGGCTCCGGTTTCACGATGGCGAACCCGTCCTGCAGGCCGTCGAACGCTGCACTCCGTAGGAAGCCCCGCAGTCCCGATCAAATGCAGCCCGCAAGGGCGACAGAACCTAGCCCCGGGCGTAAGCCCGGGGTAAGGGCGGGAGGAAATCCCAGTCCCCAGGAAGCCCGCAGCGTCAGCGAGGGCGACCCGAGGGACCGACTCGGGGCGCAAGGAGAAACATAGATCCTTCGCTGCGCACTCCCTTGCCCCTTCTCCCGCAAGGCGGGATCAGGGCCAGTCGCGCTTGCTCAGGATGACAATGCGAAATGGAATGGGCCAGGGCGGCGGTTGGTCTTGAAATGACCCGATGATCCGATGACCCGATTGCCCCTAGCTGGGTCTCCGGGGCACGATCTCGCTGTCGCGGATGAAGAACTGGGCGGAGCAATGGTCGGAGCCGCAGATGACGGGCAGCAGCCCGGCGATCTGCTTGCGGGTGATGAGGCCGAGGGTGCCGCAGTCGGGACAGGCCAGCACCGCCCAGTAGGGATCGCGCTCGTCGCCGATCTCGCCGGCGTTCTCCAGCACGAAGATGGTGCCGGGTTGCATCTGCTCCGGGATCCATTCGCTCAGCACTTCCAGTTCAGCGACCATGGGACCTCCGTGGTGGCGCCTGCCCGTCGCGGCCCCGAACTCCGCGATCGGATGCTGCAAAAAAGCCCCGCCCTGCGGCGGGGCCTCCCTGAAGAGGACGGATGAAGGTCGGACTGCCGCCCCCGCGCGGGGGCAGGACGGCGCGGCCGAGGCGGAAGCGGCGGGAGCTCATGCGATCCCCCTGCCGCGCTGCGCCCCCCGCGCGGCCTTCGCCGAGGTGGAGTGCTTCTTCCCCTGGCGCAGGTCGGCGCGGATCTGCCGCACCGTGTCGCTCAGGCAGATGGCGAACATGGGCTGGCGCGCGTTCTTGAGGATGTCGACGACCTGCTGCGCCGAGTTCTCCAGGTAGATGCGGCGGCCGTCGGTGAGCAGGTGGTACTCGGTGCCGGTGACCGCTTCGAACAGCCGCCGGCCCAGCTCGCGCTCGAGGAAGCGCAGGACTTTGCGCACCCGCTGCAGGGAGAAGCCGCGGCGGCGCAATTCGGTGATGACCGCCACCTCGGCCAGGTCCTCCACCGAGTACAAGCGGCGGTGGCCGTGGCGGGCGGGCACCACGATGCCGCGCTCGTCCCACCACTGCAGTTGCCGCGCCGAGATCCCGGTCAGCGCCATCACCTGCTTCGAACTGTAGCCCTGAACCATTTGGCAAGGTCTCTGTTTCAAACAGGATGCCAGAAATTTGTTTGAAACATTCTAGGTGTGAAATGTCAGGAGTCAAGCGGAATTCTGGAGGGGTGGGAACCGGGGGAGGCAACAGGCCGTTTCAGGTTCCAGGTCTCACGTTTCAGGCGGGAACCCGTGAGACCCGAAACTCGAAACGAGACACCCTCCGCGAGAGAGCGGGGCGCCGCCCGCCACGGACTAGGGCTTCGCCGCAGGACAGGAAGCTGCGATGGCCGCCGCGTTGCGCTCGTGGATCCTGGCGGTATCGATCCCCGCCTTCTCCAGCTGCGGGCGCAGACGCTCCAGCCCTTCCCTGGCCGGCTTCGCGCCCGGACCGTCCGGCGCCAGGATCAGCGCGGCGTCGTAGTGCTCAAAAGCGGCTGCCGGATCGTTGAGCTTCTCCCAGGTGCGCCCCAGGCGCTGGTGGAGGGCGGGGTCGTCGGGCTTGTCCCCAAGCGCCTCCTGGTAACGGCTGAGCGCGGCACGGTAATTCTTCTCGTCGAAGTAATAGTCGCCGGCCTCGGCGTTCTTGGCTCCCGCGATGGGGTCGTAGAGCGAGGTGCCGTGCAGTTCCGCGGGGCCCGAGTTGCCCGCCTGGCTGGAGCTCTCGCCCGGCGGCCCCTTCTGCGCCTGCGTGGAAGCCACGGGCGGGGCCTGGGGCGGGTGCGAGACGGGGTCGCTCCCGGGTGCGCCGGGGTGACGGCACCAGCCCAGGATGCAGGCGTTCTCGGGCAGCGGATTCTTGTTGCGGTGTCGCTTGTGGATCTCGGCCAGGTACTCGTCGACGTCGTGGTCCCGGCAGGGCAGCGGAGATGCGGGGCTGGCCGGCGGGCCTTGCTGGGCGGCGGCGCTCAGTGTCCCGGCGAGCAGGAGAACGGCGGCAGCCGGGTGCAGGCGCATCGACATATTCTACGACGCTTCCCTGCCCCCGCCCACGAAGTGGACGACCTCCAGGCGGTCGCCGTCGTGGAGTGCGGTCTGGGCCCAGCGCTCGCGCGGCACGATCTCGCGGTTCAGCTCGGCGGCCACCCGGTCGGCCTTCATCCCCAGTTGTGCGATCAAGGCGGCGAGGCTCAGGCCCTCCGCCACCTCCCGCTCTTCCCCGTTGAGATGGATGCGCATCCTGGATCGATTCTAGACGTTCTTGCGGAGGCGCAGTTTGCGGGTGACAGACTTACCGCCCAAGCCAGCCTCCACCCACAGGGCCAGGTCGCCGGGCGCCAGCCGCTCCAGGGGCAGGTGGATGCGGGCGACGCCTTGGGCGTCGGTGCGGGTCTCGGCGCTGATGGGCGCGTTGCCGACGCGGCCGGTCACATGCGCGCCCGCCACTCCCTGCCCCCCCGCGGTGACCTGCACTTCCACCGCCAGACCGCTCGAGGAATAGAGCGTCTCCGGGTTGAGGCACTTCAGTCCCAACTCGCCGCCCACGTCCGTCACCTCAGCCTCGTCGCCCAGGAGGAGCGCCAGCTTGCCCATGCGGATGTCTTCCAGCACGCGCCGGTGCTGGTCCTTGAGCAATTCGTGCATCTGGAGCTCGGAAAAGCCGGGGCGGCGGGTGTGGCCGGCGTAGGACCAGGCGCGCTTGCCGAGGCACCGCCCGCGCACGAAGACCACGCTCTGGAAGAGCAGGTCGTCGGGGCGAGGCTCGGTCATGACGTGATAGAGGATGTCGCCGTACCTCACGTCGGTGTTGAAGCCGAAGATCATGCGGGGCCCGGGGAAAGCCTCAGCCGCGGCGCAGTCGGAACTTGCGGGTGGCCGACTTGCCGTCGTGCGCGGCCTGCACCAGCACCACCGCCTCGGGCAGCGAAGATTCCTCCAACAAGACCTTGGTCTCGGCGATGCCGGCGGCGTCGGTGAGTGCCTGGGAGTAGATGGGGGCCTGGTTGGAGACGGCGAAGCGGGTGGTGAGCTTGGCGCCCTCCACCGGGGCGCCGCGGTCGGTGACTTCCAAGCGCAGCACCACCGTGTTCTCGGTGAAGACGGATTGGGCATTGGTCCAGCGCAGGACCAGGCCGGAGCCGTCGTAGTCTTGGATCTCGCCGGCCAGCAGGGACTCGACCTTGCCCTCGCGGACGGCCTCCAGCACCTGGCGGTGCTGGGCCTTCAGCAATTCATGCATCTGCTCGTCGGCGAAGCCGGGCTCGGCCACGCGCTCGGCGTAAGAGGAGGCGCGTTTGCCGATGCAGCGCCCGCGCACGAACACCTGGGTCTGCAGCAGCAGGTCGGCCTCCCGCGCCTCGCTCTGCACGTGGTACACGGTTTCGCCCGACTTGATGTCAGTGTTGAAGCCGAAGATCATGACCTGGGTTCTGAGGCTGCCCCATCTCCCTGCGAGACGGCCGCGCTCGGCCGCTTTCCCTCATTTGACACTCTTCCACCGTGATTTTATAGTGGACAGTTTTGGTGTCGCAGGCGCGCTTGTTATAGCACGCTAACCCTATGCCCGACAACTATTTCGCCCGCTACCTCCCGCTGCTGATCCATGTGCTGGTGGTCATGGCGCTGGCCGGCGGAATGGTCTTGCTTTCCGCCCTGGTGGGCAAGCGCCGGCCCACCCGCGCCAAGCTCCAGCCCTACGAGTGCGGCATGCTGCCCACCGGCGACGCCCGCCAGCGCTTCTCCGTGAAGTTCTACCTGGTGGCCATGCTCTTCATCCTGTTCGACGTGGAAGCGGTCTTCCTCTATCCCTGGGCGGTGATCTATCGGGAGCTGAAGATGTTCGGCTTCTGGGAGATGCTGGTGTATATCGGGGTGCTGCTGGCGGGGTTCTTCTACATCTGGAAGAAGGGAGCGCTGGACTGGTCGCGCCCCGGAGGGAGCGGCCTGTAGATGGCACTCGCGCCCGCCATCCGCACGATCGAAGCGCTGAAAGAGCACCCGGCGCTGGCGCGCCTGCTGGCCTGGAAGCCGGCGGCGGTCCAGGCGGCGGTGCTCGACCGCGACGAGCTTACCCTCACCCTGGAGCGCAGCGCGCTGCGCGAGGCCTGTGCCATCCTGGAAGCCGACCCGGCCACCCGCTTCGACTTCCTCTCCGACCTGACCTGCGTGGACCGCCATCCCGGCGAGCCCCGCTTCGAGGTCATCTACCACCTGCTGTCGATCCCGCGCAAGGAGCGGGTGCGGCTGAAGGTGCGCCTGCCCGGCGACGACCCCAACCTGGAGTCGGTGACCAGCGTGTGGCCGGCCGCCAACTTCTTCGAGCGCGAGGTCTTCGACCTGTTCGGGGTGCGCTTCGCCGGGCATCCCTACCTGCGCCGCCTGCTCATGCCGGAAGACTGGCAGGGACATCCCCTGCGCAAGGACTACCCGGTCGAGGGATTCCGGTAAGCATGGCCCACCTCACGCCAACGCCGGTGCTGGAGGCCGGGCAGGACCGCACCATGATCCTGAACATGGGTCCCCAGCATCCCTCCACCCACGGCGTGCTGCGGCTCATCCTGGAGATCGACGGCGAGAACGTGGTGCGCATGGTGCCCGACATCGGCTACCTGCACACCGGCATCGAGAAGACCTGCGAGGCCAAGTTCTACCAGCAGGTGGTGCCCCTCACCGACCGCATCGACTACCTCTGCCCTCTGACCAACAACCTCTGCTACGTGCTGGCCGTGGAGAAGCTGCTGGGGCTGGAAATCCCGCCGCGGGCGCAGTGGATGCGCGTGCTGCTCAACGAACTCACGCGCATCAACTCTCACCTGGTGTGGCTGGGCACGCACGCCATGGATATCGGCGCGCTTTCCGTCTTCCTCTACTGCTTCCGCGAGCGCGAGGACGTGCTGCGCCTCTTCGAGATGGTCAGCGGGCAGCGCATGATGACCTCGTACTTCCGCGTGGGCGGCCTGGCGCTGGAGCCGCCGCTGGGCTTCTTCGAGCGGGTGAAGCAGTTCGCCGACCGCTTCCCGGAGAAGGTGGACGAGTACGAAGACCTGCTGACCGGCAACCGCATCTGGCTGAATCGCACCCAGGGCGTGGGCAAGCTCTCGCGCGAAGATGCCATCGCGCTGGGCGCCACCGGCCCTACCGCCCGCGCCAGCGGCGTGGACTGGGACCTGCGCCGCGATCTGCCCTACTCCAGCTACGAGAAGTTCCAGTTCCAGGTGCCGGTCTCGCAGGACGGCGACGTCTTCGCGCGCTACATCCTGCGCGTCGAGGAACTGCGCGAGTCCAACAAGATCGTGCAGCAGGCGCTGGCGGGGATGCCCGAGGGCCCGGTCAAGGCGGCCGCGCCCAAGGTCGTCCTTCCCGACCGCGAGAAGATGAAGACGCAGATGGAAGCGCTCATCTACCACTTCAAGATCGTGACTGAGGGTTTCCCGGTGCCGGCGGGCGAGGTCTACCAGGCCATCGAGTCGCCGCGCGGCGAGATGGGCTACTACGTGGTTTCCGACGGTACCGCCAAGCCCTACCGCGTGCACATGCGCTCACCCTCCTACGCCAACCTGCAGGCACTCTCGAAGATGTGCGAGGGCCGGCTGATCGCGGACGTGGTGGCGGCGATAGGAAGCATCGACATCGTTTTGGGCGAGATTGACCGGTAGGAGTCAGGGATCAGGGGTCAGCAAGGACGATGCAGTTCTCGGAACAACTCGAGAAGCGCTACCAGCAGATGCTAGGCAACTATCCGACCAAGCGCTCGGTGCTGGTGCCCATGCTGCTCTATGCGCAGGACGAAGCGGGACACATCACCGACGAGATCGTCGCCGAGCTGGCCCACCGGCTGGAGCTGACCGAACTGGAGGTCCGCAACGTCATCTCTTATTACTCGATGCTGCACACCCAGCCTGTCGGCAAGTACAACGTGCAGGTGTGCACCAACATCTCCTGCATGCTGGCGGGCGCGGAGAAGGTCTTCGACGGCTGCAAGCGCAAGCTGGGCATCGGGCACAAGGGCGTCACGCCCGACGGCATGTTCTCGCTCGAGGAAGTGGAGTGCATCGGGGCCTGCAGTTGGGGACCGGCCATGCAGGTGAACTACGAGTACCACGAGAAGCTCACGGCCGAGCGCGCAGAACAGATTTTGGATGAACTGAGGAAAGGACAGGAGTGAGGATTCAGATTGCAGAGTTCAAATTGAAGATTTCCCTTCCGCCGCGCCAAGGGCCGAGGCAATCTGCAATCTGAAATCTTCAATCTGCAATTGGTTCCATGGCTGATCTGGTCTCCCATCCCGACGAGGTGAAGGTCGTCTCCAAGCGCTTTGGCAAGGGGGCCACCGACATCGACCGCTACCTCGCCCTCGACGGCTACAAGGCCGTCGAGAAGGCGCTGGCCATGACTCCCGACGCCATCATCGAGGAGGTCAAGAAGTCGGCGCTGCGCGGGCGCGGCGGCGCCGGCTTCTCCGCCGGCATGAAGTGGTCGTTCGTCCCCAAGGAGTCGCCCAAGCCCAAGTACATCCTGTGCAACGGCGACGAGAGCGAGCCCGGCACCTGCAAGGACCGCCTCATCTTCGAGCACGACCCGCACTCGGTGATCGAGGGCGTGATCATCGCCGGGCTGGCGGTGGGCGCCAAGCGCGGCTACATCTACCTGCGCGGCGAGTACCGCTACCTGCTGCGCATCATGGAGAAGGCTCTGGCCGACGCCTACGCCCGCGGCTTCCTGGGAAAGAACATCTTCGGCAGCGGCCGCGATTTCGACATCGCCTCCCACACCGGCGCCGGCGCCTACGAGGTGGGCGAAGAGTCGGCGCTCATGGAGTCGCTGGAAGGCAAGCGCGGCATTCCCCGCATCCGGCCTCCCTTCCCCGCGGTGGTGGGGCTGTGGGGCGGGCCCACCGTCATCAACAACGCCGAGACCCTGGCCAGCGTCCCCCACGTGATCCTGGGAGGCGGCGACTGGTACGCCTCGCTGGGAACGCCCAAGAACGGCGGCACCCGCCTTTTCTGCCTCTCCGGCTGCGTGGCCAAGCCCGGCGTCTACGAGCTGCCCCTGGGCTACAACCTGAAGAAGATGATTTACGAGGTGGCCGGGGGCATGCGTCCCGGGCGCAAGCTCAAGGCGGTGGTGCCGGGCGGCTCCTCCGTCCCCATCCTGACTGCCGATGAAGTGGACGTGGCCATGGACTTCGACAGCCTGGCCAAGATCGGCACCTTCCTGGGCTCGGGCGGGGTGATCGTGCTCGACGACGCTACCTGCATCGTCAAGTTCTGCCTGCGCACCACCCGCTTCTACCAGCACGAGTCGTGCGGCTGGTGCATCCCCTGCCGCGAGGGCACCGACTGGCTGAAGAAGACCCTGGTGCGCTTCCACGCCGGCGGCGGGGTCAGCAAGGACATCGACAACCTGCGTTACCTGGCCGAGAACATGCTGGGCAAGACCTTCTGCCCGCTGGGCGACGCCGCCGCCATGCCGGTCATCAGCATGGTCAAGAAGTTCCGCAAGGAGTTCGAGGACCACCTCGAGGGCAAGCCTTGCCCCTTCGAGGAGGGCGCGGTGGGACAGCTTCCCGTGCTCTCCGCGTGGGACCATCGCGCGGCCGATCCCTGGAGGCACCAGCACTGAGAG
>DASPRL010000219.1 GCA_035624475.1 Terriglobales bacterium | reverse complement strand
GCCCCTCTTCACCCCGCGCCTGCGCCAGTACTTTCCCGAAACGCTGCTGTGGCGCCCCGAGGTGGTCACCGACCAGCGCGGCCGCGCCCACTTCGACTTCACCATGGCCGACAACATCACCTCCTGGTCCATGTCGGTGGTGGCCACGGACGAGGCTGGGCAGGTGGGCATCGCCAAGAAAGAGCTCCGCACCTTCCAGCCCTTCTTCCTGGAGCACGACCCGCCCAAGGTGCTCACCCAGGGCGACACCATCAGCCTGCCGGTGGTGCTGCGCAACTATCTCGACAAGCCCCAGACCCTGCAGACGGAGATGAAGCCGGAGTCCTGGTTCACGCTGCTGTCGGCGCCGCGGCAGGCCGTGATGGTCGCGCCCAACGGCGACGCCAGCGCGGTCTTCACCTTCCGCGCCGCGGCCAGCGTCCGCCAGGGCAAGCAGCGGGTGACGGCGCGCAACGCCACCACCGGCGACGCCGTCGAGCGCGAGGTCCGGGTGCATCCTGATGGAGAGGAGGTGGCGCAGACCACCAGCCATCTGCTGGCCGGCGGCAACACCGCCTTCGACGTGGCGGTCCCGCAGGCCGCCATTCCCGGCTCCATCGAGGGCGAACTGCGCATCTATCCCAACCTGGTGGCGCACGTCTTCGACGCCATGCACGGCATCGGACAGCAGCCCGTGGGCTGCGCCGAGCAGATCACCTCCACCGCCTACGTCAGCCTGCTGGCGCTCGAACTGCTGAAGAAGGCCGGGCAGGACGATCCCGCTGCGCCCAACAATCCCCGCGCTCCGCTGGCCAAAGCCGCCCGTGCCGCCGTCCAGGATGGTTACCTCTCGCTGGTGGACCTGCAGTCTCCCGACGGCGGCTTTCGCTACTGGAAGCGCGAGGAATCCGATCCCGCGCTCACCGCCTATGTGCTGCGCTTCCTGGCCGCCGCCGGCGAGTTCGTGGACGTGGGCAGCAGCGTCGTCGCCAGCGCCCGCGCTTACCTCCTCAAGCAGCAGCAGCAGAGCGGCGCCTGGACCGCGAAGCATTGGGTGCTCGCCCGCGACGGCGACTGGCAGGAGACCACGGTAGAGGACGCCAACGTCACCGCTTACATCGCGCGCTCGCTGGCCGAGACCCTGCCCGCCCCTTCCAAGGAGAAGGAGCAAAGCCAGGCGCGCGAGCAGCCGGAGAAGGCGCTCTCCGCCGCCCTCGACTGGCTGGAGCGCCGCATCGACTCCTGGCAGGATCCCTACCTGGTGGGCAACTACGCCATCGCCGCCGCGACCTACGGCCGCGCCGACCACTTGGCCAACGCCCGCGCCCTGCTGCTCCAGTTCGCCCACCGGGAAGGTCCCAGCATCTACTGGAACCTCGAGGCCAACACCTCGCCTTTCTACGGTTGGGGCTTCGCCGGGCGAGTGGAGACCACGGCGCTGGCGGTCGAGGCCATCAGCCGCATGCTGACGCGCCAGCCCGATCCCGAACTGCGCGAGCTGGCGGCCGGCGGCCTGCAATATCTGCTCACCCACAAAGACCGCTACTGCCTGTGGTACTCGACCCAGGCCACCCAGAACGCGGTCGAGGCCATCATCTCGGCGATTCCCGGCGGGGAAGAGAACGCGCCGGCGCGTGACGCCATCGTGCTGGTGAATGGCCGCGCGGCGGGCACGGCGCACTTGCCCGCCGCCCGCCTGGCCGTGGGTCCGGTCGTGATCGAGCTTCCGGATACTCTGACCAAGGGCAGCAATCGCGTGGAGATCTCGGTCCCCGGGGGCGCCGCCGCGATGAACGCGCAGATGATCGCCACCTGGTACATTCCCTGGTCGGAGTCCTCCGCCACGGCGGCGGAGAACTTCAAGCCCGGCGACACCCGCGCCCTGCATCTGAAGGTCACGTACGATCCCACCCAGTCCGGTCTCGACGGCGGCATCACCGCCCACGTGGAGGCGGAGCGCGTGGGCTTCCGCGGCTACGGCATGCTGCTGGCGGAAGTCGGGCTCCCGCCCGGCGCCGAGGTCGATCGCGCCTCCCTGGAGGCGGCGCGCGAGAGCAACGGCATCAGCCAATACGAAGTCCAACCCGACCGCGTGGTCGTCTACCTGTGGCCGCAGGCGGGCGGGACCAAGTTCGACTTCAAGTTCCGCCCGCGCTTCCGCGAGGACGCCCTCTCCGCGCCCTCCCTGCTCTATGACTACTACAATCCCGAGAGCCGCGCTGCCGTTCCGCCTCGCCGCTTCGTGATCCGCTGAGGCAGTAGGCAGAACCGCGGCCGCCGTGGTTCAATGGCAGTCCTCATGACCGCCGGCTGGGATGCCCGCATCGCGCGCGCGCAGGAGTTGGCCTCGCAGCAGCCCGCTGCCGCGCCCCTGCTTCTCTTCTATGCCCGCGTGGCGGAGTTCCAGAAGAAGGTCTGCGCGGAGATTTCGCCGCGGGTCGCCGCCGATCCGGAGCAATCGCTGCGCAGCCAGCTCCGCCCGGAACTCATCCTCCCGTTCTTTCCCGCCCTGCTCGAGTTGGTGGAGCAGTACGGCCCGGGGCGATTGGAAGAAGCCGCCCGCGAACTGGCAGCGACCGGCGAGGGCAAGTGCCGCGAGGTGCTGATGGACCACATCGCGGGGCGGCCCACCGATCCCTGCCTCGATTTCTTCGCCCGTGCCGCCGCGCAGCCCTACGCCGAGCATCTGGCTGCCAGGATGGCTTCCGGGCCGTTGCCGGCAAGCCAGGTCTGCCCGCTGTGCAACGGCAAGCCGCAACTGGGTGTGCTGCGCCCGGAAGGCGAAGGCACCAAGCGCTCGCTGCTTTGCTCCTTCTGCTTGCTGGAGTGGGAGTTCCGCCGGCTGCTCTGTCCCGCTTGCGGCGAGGAGAACGAGAGCAAGCTGCCCTTCTACCGCGCCGAGGAGCTTCCGCATCTGCGAGTGGAGAGCTGCGAGACCTGCCGCCACTATCTGAAGAGCGTGGATCTGGCGCAGAACGGCCTGGCGGTGCCCCTGGTGGACGAGATCGCCGCCTCCGCCCTGGATCTTTGGGCGCACGACCGCGGCCTCACCAAGATCGCCGTCAATCTGCTGGGGCTGTGAAAAAAAGCCGCCGGCGGGGCATTGACTTTGTTCGAAGACGGTAGTAGCGTTACGCCGCTTTTGGCACGATCGCGCCAAATGTTACTGCCGTGTTACACGGCCGTCCACGCTGTCAGGGCTGAGGTCCGATGTCCCCTTCGGATTTCAATTCGCCTCTGCTGACGCGTTCTGTTCACGCCGCCTCCCATCCCTGTCTGCGCATCCACGGAGAATGACTATGCCGACCTCTCGCCGTGACTTTTTCAAGACCGGGCTCGCCGCGGGCGCGGGCTTGTCGCTGCTGGGCTTCGATCTGACGCCGCTGCAGGCGCAGACCCAGGCCCTGAAGATCGCGCGCACCACCGAGACCCGCAGCACCTGCCCCTACTGCGCGGTGAGTTGCGGGGTCATCATCCACACCATCGGCGACAAGGCCAAGAACGTGGTGCCGCAGGTGGTGCACGTGGAGGGCGATCCCGACCACCCCATCAATCGCGGCACGCTCTGCCCCAAGGGCTCGTCGCTGCTGCAGGACATCGTCAACGAGCGGCGGCTGCTGAAGCCGCAGGTGCGGCGGCCGGGTTCCGACAAGTGGGAGGACATCGAGTGGGAGCAGGCCATCGACGAGATCGCGCGCCTGGCCAAGAGGACCCGCGACGACACCTTCGTCACCCAGGACGCCAACGGCAAGTCGGTGAACCGCTGCGAGGGCATCGCCTTCACCGGCGGCTGCACCGACACCAACGAGTTCAACTGGCTGGTGGTCAAGAGCATGCGCAGCCTGGGGGTCTGCTACCTGGAAAACCAGGCGAGGGTTTGACACGGCCCCACGGTCTCAAGTTTGGGACCAACATTCGGACGCGGGGCGATGACCAACGGCTGGGTCGACATGAAGAATGCCGACATGATCCTCGTCATGGGGGGCAACCCGGCGGAAAACCATCCTTGCGGCTTCAAGTGGCCCATCGAGGCCAAGCGCCACCGCAACGCCAAGATGATCGTGGTGGACCCGCGCTTCACCCGCACCGCCGCGGTCGCCGACCTCTTCCTGCAGATCCGCGCCGGCACCGACATCGCTTTCCTGGGCGGCATGATCAACTACGCCCTCTCCCACGACCGGGTCAATAAGGAGTACCTGGTCAACTACACCAACGCGCCGCTCATCATCAAAGACGGCTTCAAGCTGCCCGAGGACGGCCTCTACTCCGGCTGGAATCCGGAGAAGCACATCTACGACAAGTCCACCTGGAACTACGAGGAAGGCGGCAGCCTGACGGGCAAGCCGCCGGCGCCCTCGCCCGCGGCCAAGCCCGCGCCTCCGGCCAAGCCGGGCGCGCCGCCTCCGCCGCCCTCCCTGCCACCCAACGTGGCTTACGACCTGAACCTCGAGCACCCACGCTGCGTCTACCAGCTCCTGAAGAAGCAGTACTCCCGCTACACCCCGGAGATGGTGGAGCGCATCACCGGCATCCCCAAGGACCAGGCGGAGAAGGCGTGGGACCTGTTCACCTCGATCCGCAAGGGCGGGGACACCAAGAAGGCCGGGACCATCATCTACGCGGTGGGCTGGACGCAGCACACCTCGGGCACGCAGACCATCCGCACCGCCGCCATGATGCAACTGCTGCTGGGCAACATCGGGCGAGCCGACGGCGGCATGAACGCGCTGCGCGGGCACTCCAACATCCAGGGCGCCACCGACATGGCCGGCATCTTCGACATCCTGCCCGGCTACCTGAAGATGCCCGTTCCCAGCGACGATAGCTTGAAGACCTACCTGGACCGCGTCACGCCCAAGACCGCCAAGCCCAAGGAATGGGACTCGTTCAACTACTGGTCGAATATGCCGCGCTTCGCGGTCTCGCTGCTCAAGGCGATGTACGGCGACGCCGCCAAGAAGGAGAACGACTTCGCCTTCCACTACTGGCCCAAGATCGACCGTAACTACTCCTGGGCCGAGATCTGGGACGGCATGTACGCCGGCAAGGTCAAGGGCCTGTTCGCCTTCGGCATGAACGGGGTCATGATCGGTCCGAACAGCCGCAAGAACATCGACGCGCTCAAGAAGGCGGACTGGCTGGTGGTGTGCGAGATCTATCCCGACGAGACCAGCGAGTTCTGGCGCGCCCCCGGCATCAGCGCCGACGAGACCCGGGGCATCAAGACCGCGGTCTACCGCCTGCCCGGGGCCGGCTTCGCCGAGAAGGACGGCACCTTCGTCAACTCCGCGCGCTGGCTGCAGTGGAAGAACGCCGCCCTGCCTCCACCGGGAGACTGCCGCCTGGACCAGGACATCCTGGCACAGATCTTCCTGCGCATCCGCGAACTCTACCAGAAGGACGGCGGCAAGTTCCCCGACCCGGTGCTGAACGTGTCGTGGGCCTACACCAATCCGCGCAATCCCTCGCTGGCGGAATGCGCCAAGGAGATCAACGGCAAGGCCCTGGCCGACGTGGTGGACGAGAAGACGCAGACCACCATCAAGGCCGGGCAGCAGCTTCCCGGCTTCGCCTTCCTGCGCGACGACGGCTCCACCATGAGCGGAAACTGGCTCTACTGCGGCTCCTGGACCGAGGCCGGCGCCCTGATGCAGCGCCGCGGCACCGAAGACCCTTCCGGCCTGGGCATCTATCCCAACTGGGGCTGGTCGTGGCCCATGAACCGCCGCGTCATGTACAACCGCGCCTCCTGCAACCTGGAGGGCAAGCCCTGGGACCCCACCCGCAAGCAGGTGTGGTGGAACGAAGGCGCGCAGAAGTGGGTGGGCAACGACGTCCCCGACTTCAAGCCCGACTCCAACCCCAAGGACCACATGGGCCCCTTCATCATGAATCCCGAGGGCGTGGGGCGGCTGTTCGTGCCCCTGGGGTTCGTGGGCGACGGTCCCTTCCCCGAGCACTACGAGCCCACCGAGAGCCCCATCGCCAACCCTCTGCACCCGCAGCAGTCCAACAACCCGGTGGCCAAGAAGTTCAAGTCCGACATGGACAAGCTGGGCACCCCGGACCAGTACAGCGTGGTCTGCACCACCTACCGGCTCACCGAGCACTATCACTACTGGACCAAGAACAATCCTATGAACGTGGAGTTGGTGCCCGAGCCCTTCGTGGAGATCCCGGCCGAGCTGGCCGACGAGATGGGCTTGCACGGCGGGGAGAAGCTCAAGATAAGCAGCGCGCGAAGTCATTACATCGCCAAGGCGATGGTCACGCGGCGCATCAAGCCCATGACCATCGATGGCAAGAAGGTCTACCAGATCGGCATCCCCATCCACTGGGGCTACCGCGGGATCGCCGAGGACGCGGGCAAGACCGGGCTGACTCCGGTCAACCAGCTCTCGCCCGCGGCCATCGATCCCAACGCCTACACGCCGGAATTCAAAGGCTTCCTCGTCAAGATCGAGCGGGCCTAGAGAGGGGGGCACGAAGATGAGCGACAAGAGAACATTGCAAGCGCAGAAGATCTCGGGCCACCCTGGACCCATCCCGGGCGAGGGCATGCAGCGCACCGAGGAAGTATGCAAGCTGGTGGACACCACCACCTGCATCGGGTGCAAGGCCTGCGAGGTGGCCTGCGTCGAGTGGAACGACATGCCGTTCCAGCCGACCATGTTCGACAACACCTACCAGACCATGCCGGAGACCCACTTCAACTTCTGGAACCTGATCAAGTTCAACGAGCACGTGCGCGAGGACGGCACCCTGGCGTGGCTGATGCGCAAGGACCAGTGCATGCACTGCGCCGACCCCGGCTGCCTGCGCGCCTGCCCCGCCGACGGCGCCATCGTGCAGTACGCCAACGGCATCGTGGATTTCAACCAGGAGAACTGCATCGGCTGCCAGTTCTGCGTCTCCGGATGTCCCTTCAACATCCCCAAGTTCAATCCCTCCACCAAGAAGGTCTACAAGTGCACGCTGTGCTCGGACCGCGTGGGCCAGGGCCTGGAGCCCGCCTGCATCAAGGCCTGTCCCACGGGCTGCCTGCAGTTCGGCACCAAGACCGACATGAAGTTCGCCGCCGAGCAGCGCGCCCGGCAGCTCAAGGAGCACTTCGGCATCGCCAACGCCGGGGTCTACGACCCCGAGAGCATCGGCGGCACCCACGTCATCTACGTGCTGCACGATGCCTCCAATCCCGAGGCCTACGGCGGCCTGCCCGCGAACCCCAGGATCCCCTTCGCCTTCACCCTCTGGAAGGAGGTCTTCAAGCCGCTGGGGCTGATCGTGGCCATGACCGGCTTCCTGGGCGCGCTTTTCCACTACGTCTTCCGGGGCGCACACCGGCCGCAGCCGGAATTGCCGCTCAAGCCGGCCGCGCCACCCAGCGCGCCGGCGGCGGGGAAGGG
>DASPRL010000218.1 GCA_035624475.1 Terriglobales bacterium | reverse complement strand
GTTCTCCTTACTGGGGCCTGGCTGCTGGTGGTCGCGCAAGCTTAGCCCTCCTGGGTGGCTCTGGGGTACGGATTTGTTTCCGGACCTATCCTGGCGGGCCCTTGCTGACGGTTTCTGTCTCGTCCGGCTCGGCGACGGGCGCCTCCACCGTGGTCTGCGCCGCTTCCTCCCACGCCAGCGGGTGCTCCTCCTGGTAGTGCTCGACGGACATGCGCCCGTCCCAGAAGGCCCAGTTCACCGGGTAGACGTCGGGATCGAAGATGACGCTGTAGAAGTGCCAGACCACGATGGCCAGGGTGGCCAGCACCGCCTCGTAGAAGTGGATGGCGGTGGCCGCGTCCACGTACCAGCGCGCCAGGAAGCGGCCCACGCTCACCTGGAACCACATCATCAGCCCGGTCAGGCCCATCACGATCGTTCCCCAAACCACCGCCCAGTACTCCGCCTTCTCGCCGTAGCTGAAGCGCGCGTACAGCGGCTTGCGCGGGCTCACGCCCAGATAGTAGCGCAGGGTGTCGAGCAGGTCGTAGATGTCCTTGCGGACGGGGCGGAGGTCCCGGACCAGCCTTCGCCCGTCGCGATAGTAGGCCAGGTAGAAGAGGTGATAGAGGCCGCCGGCGATGAGCACCACCCCCGCGATACGGTGGACGATGCGGCGCACGCTCTCGCTGAAGATCCATCCCAGCCAGCTATCGGGGTACTTCAGGGCAAAACCGGTCAGCACCAGGGTGAGAAAGCTGAGCAGCAGGATGGCGTGCTGGAGGCGCTGCCGCAGGTCCATCCGCACCACCGTCCGGGGATGGGCGTTACGGCGCTCGAGGGTCTTGCGCCGCCACACCAGGAGATTGTGCAGCAGCATCCCGCCGATGGTCAGCACGATCAGCGGCACATAAAACCAGCGGATCCAGCGCACCGCGATGCTGCCCATGTCCGCGGAGAGTGGCGCTCCCACGTGCACGTTGCCTTTTACGAAGTCGGCGCTCGCGCCCGGGTGGCACTTGCCGCAGGTCGCGACCAGGTTGGCCTTGTTGATGGTGGAGCGCGGGTCGCTGGAGGGCAGGATGTTGTGTACGCCGTGGCAGGAGGCGCAGTTGGCCACCACCGTCGAGCCCAACTGCGAGGCCATGCCGTGATAGCTGTCGCGGTAGCTCGAGACCCGGCCGCCGGGCACGCCTAGTTCCTGGGTCAGGCGCACGCCTTCGTGGCAGCGGGCACAGGTGGTGCGCGCGATGGCCTGTGCCGAGACCGAGGAAGTCGGGTTGCTGGGCGCCTTGATGGTGTGGATACCGTGGCAATCGGTGCAGCTCGGCGCCAGGCTGTTGCCGCGCTTCAGCGCTACCCCGTGGATGCTCTGCACGAACTGCTTCTCCACGTCCTGATGGCATTGCCCGCAGGTTTCGGGGACGTTCATCTTGAAGATGGAGGACTTGGGGTTGCCGGCGGCGAGGATGTCGTGGGCATGGTGACAGTCGGTGCACACCGCGGCCTTGGCCGAGCCCTCGGCCACCGCCCTGCCGTGCACGCTCTGCTGATAGCTGAGGAACGGCTGGGCACTCAGCCCGCTGGACTCCATCACGAAGCGCTGCCCGTGGCAGGAGCCGCAGGTCGCGGGGATGTTGTGGTGCGAGGTGCGCGAGTTGGCGTCGGAGGAGGAGAGGATCTCATGCGCGTCGCCGTGGCAATCCAGACAAGTGGCGGCGCGGTGGTTGCCGTCCTGGCGGGCCACGCCGTGCACGCTGGTCTTGTAGGCGGCGTCTTCGTCGGAGTGACACTTTGCGCAGGAGACCTTGGCGGGCGGGCTCTCATGCGGCGCGCTGGTCACGTCGCTGTGGCAGTCCGTGCACTCCAGCCCGCCGTGCACCGAGGCCTTGAAGTGCTCCTGGTTGACCGCCAGGCTCTGGGGCTTGCCGTCGACGATCCGGGCCAGCGTGGGATCGCTGTGGCAGGCCAGGCAATCGCTGCTCTTGAGCCTGGGCTTGGGTGCGGCCGAGAGCGCTACGCTCGCCGCCAGCAGCAGCATCCCCGCGAGAATCGGCCGGGTTCCTTGCACTCCGCCTCGTTCCCGCGATCGCGGACCGCCCGCCCCCCCGACATCAGGGCCTGGGTGCTCTCCTGATCCGATCCCCGCCGCCGCCCGCCAGCGCCGAGCTGGGAAGCAGCGCCATCGCTCTCAGGACAAGCACTGCGGTCAGGATCGCCTGCCTCATGGTTCCTCCACGAGGCTGCTCTATTGTGCCCCGGGGACGTGGGCAAGCGACTGTGAGGTGGCTCACCCGTGGTTGTGACTGCAATCACAGGCCGCGTCCGCTCCAACGCGGCTTTCACGAGCGCGGGCTGCGCTCCCCGGACTCGATCTGGCGGATGTAGAGCCGCAGACCGGTCATGGCCAGGACGATGGCCAGCAGCGAGACGCCCAGGCCCAGGCGTCGGTAGTCGCGCTCCTTGAGCGCCTGCTCGCCGGCCTGCAGGTCTTTCGCCGCGATCTGCAGGCCCGGCTGGATGTCCGCCTGCACCCGCGCCGGCCGGAACGTGTGCACCGTCACCCGCGCCTTGGTGAGAGCGTCGCGCGCCTGCGCCTGGTCCATCTTCGCCTGGCTGACCTCCATGCCGGAGCTCTCGGCGCGGTCCAGCACCTCGTCGGAGCGGGCGATGGCCATCTCCAGCTTGCCCAGATCCTGCTGCATCACGACCGCGGCGGCCAGGCCGGCGTCTCCCGGCGAGTGACAGTTGCTGCAGATGGATTGCGGCCCCGTGCCCAGGTAGGCGTCGCTGGGATGGGAGATGCGGTGGTTGCTGTGGCAGGTGACGCAGGAAGGCAGGCTGGCCGCGGCAAAGGCGGCTTTGTGCGGGCTCTGGTCGAACAACTGGGCCTGGAAGACGTGACAGGTGGAGCACACGTTCTCCACGGAACCGACGCCCGGGGGCGCGGCGCCATGGTTGCCGTGGCAGGTGCTGCAGGTAGGCGCGCTCAGATCGCCGCGCTCCACCATGGCGGCGTAGTGCACGCTGGCGCTGTAGCCGGCGAACTGGTCGGTGGGGATCTTGTAGTCTTTCATGTAGGCCGCGTCGGCGTGGCAGCGCGCACAGGTGTTGGCGATGTTGAGGGGGTGAACGCTGGAGCGCGAATCGCTGGCCGGCAGGATGCCGTGCACGCTGTGGCAATCGGTGCACACCGCCACCTTGGTGTCTCCCTGGGCCAGCCGCTGGCCGTGCACGCTGGTCTTGTACTGGGCCAGTTGGTCGGTGCGCAGCGAGGGATTGAATTGGTGGATGTAGGCGGCGTTGGCGTGGCAGGAGCCGCACAGTTCGGGGATCTGCTTGCGGTCGGGCTTGCCCTTGAAGCCGGCGGCCTTGCTCATGGCGTCCTGATCGTCCTTCGTAGGATCGCCGCCGTGGCAACTGGCGCAGGTCAGCCCGTGCTGGGCGTGGACGTCGGAGGCGTAGCGGTCCTTGTCGATGCCCAGGGGCTTGTCCAGGCTCGAGTGGCAGTCGAGGCAGGTGTTGGCCTGCCTGGGGGTGGCGGGCGGAGCGGGCGAGGCGGCCTTTTCCTGGGCGGCCGCCGCGGGGCTCCACGCGCACCCAGCCAGCCAGAGCAGCCCGGCCAGCAGCCCGCCCGCAAGCTGCAGGGTCCGGTGCGCGGCCGGTTTCTCGAACCTGGCTTGCGGTCGCACTCGTTTCTGCCTCCTATTTGGCAACATACGCGTAGATCGTCATCACCACCATGTAACTCAGGGCGAAGACGCCGATTCCGGTGATCCACCGGCGTGCCCGGCCCTCGGAGCCGCGGTCAAAAAACGGCAGAAGCATCCACAGAAGGCCCGCCACGCTGAAGGAGAGGATTCCCAGCACCTCCCCAGGAATGAGCCAGATCTTGGCCGGGATCAGCTTAAGGGTCTGGAACATGAACAAAAAGTACCACTCCGGCTTGATGCCGGCCGGAGCGGAGCCGAAGGGATCCGCCTTAGTCCCCAACTCCCAGGGAAAGAGCGCTGCCAGGATGCCCAGCACGCCCAGGGCGGCGTACCACGCCATCAATTCCCGCAGGAAGAAGTTGGGGAAGAAGGGCATCTCCCGCTGGTCCTTGGGAAGCGTCTTCCAATCCGGCTCCTGTCCCGGCGGCACGCTGATCCCGAACCACTGGATGAGCATGAGGTGCACGGTGATGAGCACGGTGACCAGGCCGGGGAGCACGGCCACGTGGAAGCCGAAGAAGCGGGTGAGGGTGGCGCCGGTCACCTCCGGCCCGCCGCGCAGGAAGATCATGATGGGATGGCCGACCACCGGCACCTGCGCCACGATGTCGGTGCCCACCTTGGTGGCGAAGAACGCCAGCGTGTTCCAGGGCAACAGGTAGCCGCTGAAACCGAAGCCCATCACCAGGAAGAGCAGCACCATGCCGCTCAGCCAGGTGAGCTCGCGCGGCTTGCGGTAGGCCTTCAGGAACAGCACGCTGAACATGTGGGCGAAGGCGGTGAAGATCATCAGGTTGGCCGACCAGGAGTGGATGGAGCGGATCAGCCAGCCGAACTGCACCTGGGTCATGATGTACTGCACGCTCTCGAAGGCGCCGTCGGCGCTGGGCCGGTAGTAGAGCAGCAGCAGGATGCCGGTGAGCACCTGGATGACGAACAGGAACAGCGTGATCCCGCCCAGGTAGTACCAGTAGGAGTTGTAGTGGACGGGGACGGTCTTCTTGCGCAGGGGGGCAGTGAGCTGGCTCCAGCCGAAGCGCTCGTCGATCCAGCCGCGCAGGTGGTTCAGCATCTCACGCGCTCCGCTGCCGGCTGACCACGATCTCATCGCCCTGCACGTGCACGTCGTAGAGTTGCAGGGGGCGGGGCGGTGGCCCGGAGACGTTACGCCCGTTGAGGTCGTAGACCCCGTTGTGGCAGGCGCACCACACCACGTGCTGGTCGGAGCGGTACTGCACCGTGCAGCTCAAGTGGGTGCAGACCGCCGACATGGCGTGGTATTGCCCGCTGGAGTCCAGCACCAGCAGCCCGGGCTGGTTGCCGAAGCGGAAAACCTTGCCGCTATTGGGCTTCAGGTCGCCGATCTTGGCCGCGACCACCGTGTTCGCGCCCAGATCGGCGGAGGCGGGCGGCACCAGGTAGCGCAACACCGGATAGAGGAACGAGACGGCAGTGGCCAGCAGCCCGCTGCCCAGCAGCACCTCCACGAAGCGGCGACGCCCCGGGGCCGGCGTTCCTTCTGCCGGGTTGTTCTTCTCCTTAGATACGGCCGCTTCTTCCCGTGCGTTCATCATGTCGGCTAGAAAGTGTACCTCAAGGCCAGGGTTCCGACGTTGGCGTGGAAGTCGCGCAAGGACCCTGTCGGATCGGTAAGCACGAAGTCCCCCTTCTCGTTGTAGTCGTAGTAGTTCCAAGCCCCGCGGAAGATGACGTGCTTGGTGATATCCACCAGGACGCTGGCCGTGGGGGTGTGATAGTTGAAGCGCAGCGAGCCCGGCGGCTGGATCGGGTTCAGGATCAGGCTGGAACCATCCACGCTGGTGAGGGTGTAGCCCACGAAGGCGGTGACCCGCTTGACCGGTTTCACCATCACGTTGACGGTGCCGAAGTGCTGGGTGCTGCTGTAGAAACTCGTGCCCGAGAGGAAGGGCGTACCGCAACTCAGCGACCCGGGAGGAACCGGCGTAGCGACGAAACAGATGGTGATGTCGGACTTGACGTCGTCGTAATTGTACGAGAGGTCGAAGCCGAGCCAGTCCCGCGGATTCAGAGCGGCGCTCACGCTGTAGTTGCGGTTGTGTCCCAGATAATTGGTACCGGGGACGTTGTTGCGGAACTCGCGGATGTTGAGGGTGCCGGTCAGAGTCGCCCAGTGCACCGGCGTGTAGGTGGTGCGGAACTTGTAACGCTGGAAGTTGCGCGGGGTGATGCGCGTCGGACCTCCGGGCGATTGCGAGCCGACCTCCAGGTCGAAGTTCATCCGCAGGCTCTCCGTGGGACGCGCCCAGATGCCGAACAGTCCGGCGTGCTGCTGCAGGGGGAACTTGTTCAGGTCACTGTCGGGGACGATGACCGTGCAGGAGCCGTCGGGATTCAAGGGCTGCCCGGCGCAGGCGCCGCGATTGGCCAGCGCCGCGGTTGGCCCCGGGAAGAACGTCTCCACGTCCGCCGCCTGAAAGCTCTGGCTGAGATCGCGGGCCTCGTAGCGGTAGCCCGCGGTGATACCGAGGCGGGGCGTGAAGTCGTACTCCAGTTCGATGGTGTTCTGCCGCAGCGACTGTTGCAGCATGGTGTTGCTCAGGCTGACCGTGATGTCGGGCCCGGAACTGGCGTTGTGCTGCGGACACGTTGCCGCGGTGAAGGGCGGCGGGCAGGTCGCCGGACTGAAGACGTTCGGATTGGACAAGAGCGTCGCCCCGAAGAGCTGGCTGTCCAATCCGCTGAAGAACCCGGGAATGCGGTAGTTGTAGAAGCGGAAGGTGTCGTTGATGCGGAACTTCTCCGTCACCCGCACGGTCGCCCCGAAGTCGAAGGCGCCCTGGATGCGCTGCGAAACCGCCGTTCCCAGAAACGTATCCACCCGGGTGCGGCTGCGCGTCACCAGACCTGTGAACAGTTCCGGCGCCAGGTTGTCCTTGACCTCGGAGTTGGTGTAGCTGAAGCGCGCTTGCACGTCCAGCCGCTGCCAGTACCTTCCCTGCAAGCCCACCTGCTCGGTAGGGATGAAGGTGCGCACCGGCGAAGAGCGCAGATAGGAGAAGTAACCATTGCAGGCGGGATTGACGAAGCCGGTGCCCAGGATGGGGACGGCGCAGGGCTGCCCCGCCGGGGTATTGAAGACGATGCCCAGGTTCACCGGAATCCCGCCCGCCAGCGTGTTGGGAAGTAGCGAGCCGTCCAGGTCCCACCAGGTGTCGCCCTTGTAGAAGTTGAGGAACTGGTCGTAACTGAGGTTGGTATGGGGGAGCATGCGGAAATCCACTCCCATGCGGAAGCTGTTTTGCGTGGTCTCCCAATTCTGATCGGTCGGCGCCTCCGTGCCTTCATGGATGGTCGAGAAGCTGAGCCCCTGGGCGGTGGTGCGCGAGAAGCCCAGACGCACCCGCACCCGCGACTGTGGGAACAGCGTCAAGTCGTAGTCTCCGATGCGCCGCGTGGTCTGGAAGGTGTGGGGGCTGGTTCCGATCTGGACCGAGGGGCTGGAAAGAAACGGGTTCAAGGGGTTGGCCAGCAGGTCGTAGTCCCAGGAATTGCGGTCGTAGCGGAACAGCGCGGTGAAGTTGTACCACTTGTTCTTGGAGGCGCGGATGCGGGTCACCGCGTTGGGATCTCCCCCGTAGCCGAAGGTGTTGATGGTGAGGTTATCGAAGACGCTGCCCTCGTGGTTGAGGGAGCGCACCTCCAGCGAATAGTCCAGCAGGCGCGGGCCGCTGTACAGATTGACGAAGGAGTTGTAAGTCCCCTGGTTGCCGTCGAAATCCGCGATGCGGCCGCCAAACTCCGCCGACTGGCGGATGTTGTAGTTGCCCGAATTGATCCCCTCGCTGGGCTGGTCGCTGCTTTGCCCCAGGGCCGGCAGCGCCAGCAGCACGGCGCCCAGCGCCACTCCAAGGGCTCGCAGGATGGGATGATACCTGTCGTTCTTCATGCGCCGCCTCTACTTGAAGAAGAAGTGGTCAAGGTTCGAGCCATGGATCTGGGTGTGGCACATGGTGCAGGCCTGGTACTTTTGTGCCTGGTTGTGGAAGCTGGGGATCGCCGGCGCCGCCGAATCCACGGTGAAGGTGTGGCATTCCAGGCAGAGCACGTTGACCGAGGCGCGCGTCAACAGGCGCGGGTTGCTGGAGCCATGGGGCGTGTGGCAGGTCACGCAGCCCTCGCTGCGCACCGGCTCGTGCTCGTAGGTGAAGGGCCCGGCCTTCTCGGTATGGCACTTGAAGCACACCTGGTCCTGGGTCACGGTGGAGCGCAACTGCGTGCTCAGGAAGCCTCCGTGCTGGTTGTGGCAGTCGGTGCACTGGATCAGGCCTTCGTTCACGCGGTGGTGGAAGGGCCGGTTGAAGTCGGCGCGCACGTTCAGGTGGCAGCCGTAGCACAGCTTGGGCTGCGGCTGTTTCAGCAGCGCTCGCTCCTGCTTGAAGTGGTGGGGTGAGTGGCAATCGATGCAACTGACGTTGTTGCGGCTGTGGATGGAGCGGGCGAAGTTGGCGTGCTCTTCGCCGAACTCGTGGCAGGTCAGGCAGCGCTTGCTGACCTCCTCGGCCTTGGCCCCCTCGAAAACGAAGATCTTGCTCTTGTCGCCGCCCCCCTCCACGTGGGCCTTGCCGGGACCATGGCAGGCCTCGCAGCCCTGGTACGCGACCCCCCGGCGGGTGTCGTACGTGGTCTTCCAGTGCGGTGTGGTCTCAAAGCTCTTGTAGATGTCTTCGTGGCAGGTCTTGCAAGTGTCAGCACCGACATACTGCGAAGTGTCGGCCGGAGCCGCGCTGGAGGGCGCCTGGGGAGACTTCTTGTCGGCGGCGCGCACCCGCACGGCCGTCCCCGTCGCCGCCATCAAGAGGGCAGCTATCACGAACGCCGGAAACAGAGTGCTCCGGCTCGAGTGGTGCATGTCGTCCTCCCTGGCCTGGAGCTTTCCGCGATCCTCCAGGACCGCCACTCCGGGATGGCGCCGATTCGAGCCGGAGTGCCAACCTCAACTGCCTTGGCAAACTTCGAAAAACAAACAAGGGCCTGCTGGCAAGACATTGTAGGCAGGACACTCCCAGGCCGCAATAGGGCATTCCACCGGCGCGTGAGACGAGGTCACACGAATGAGGAGTCGCCTTCAGTTGGCGGCGTAGGCGGCCACGAAGGGCCCGGGGCGACGGCGGGCGCGCCCCTTGCCCAGGGCGCGATACTGGTCGTAGGCCGAATGCAGGTACTGGCTCAAGAGCTGGATCACCTGCAGGCAGGCATCCTGGTGATGGCGCAGGAAGCGCAGAAACTCCTTGCGGGGGACGAACACCACCTGGCACGGCATCAGGGTCTCGGCCGTGACCTCGTAGGGCTCATCGCGCATGGTGGCGCTCAGGCCCAGGATATCGCCCGGGCCGGCCGTGCGCACGGTCAGGTTCTTGCCGTCGTCGGAGCAGAGCGAGAGCCGCACCTTGCCGGAGCACACCACGTAGATGCCGCGCGGATTCCGGCCCTCCACGAACAGGATCGAGCCTTTGGGATAGACGCTGCTGCACTTGATGGTATCGAAGGCCCGCATGGTCTCGCGCGGCAGGTCGCAGAAAGCGCGCCCGGCGCGGAGGGTGCAACTCTGGCAACTGTCCCGTGGGAAACTCATACTGAGGCCACTTTGCGGCCGGAGCAGGGGAGAAAGCTGTGACCGTTATCACGGAAGATAGTGACGGATTACCCGGCGCGGCGGCGGGCGCCAGCGCGCGAGGGCAGGGGGTCCCCCGATCAGGACGTCGCCAGGCTGCGCAGCGCGCCCTTGTTGCGGATCAGCAGGGTCGAGCCCTTGAGCTGGATGATCTGCCGCTTCTTCAGCTCGGCAAACAGCCGGGTCACGGTTTCCCGCGAGGTGCCGATCATCTGCGCGATCTCCTCGTGAGTCAGCGCCATCTTCAGGCGCGCTTCTCGGTGGTCCTCCACCGGTCCCCCACTCCATTCCAGCAGCAGCTTGGCCAGCTTCTCGCCGGCGGAATGGGAGAGCCCCAGGGAGCGGATCTCCCGGCAGGCGCTGTTGTACTTGTCGCTGAGCTGCTCCGCCACCCGGAAGCAGGCCTCGCCGTGCTCCTTCAGGAAGCGCAGGAAGTCCTCCCGCTTGACGAAGTTGACCTGGCAGGGATCCAGGGTTTCGGCCGTCAACTCGTAGGGCTTGCCGGAAACCGTGGCGCTCAACCCCAGGACCTCGCCCGGCTCGGCGATCTTCAGGATCAGCGTCTTGCCATCACTGGAGCCCACGCTCAGCTTGGCCCGGCCCTTACACAGCACGAAGATCCCCCGCGGGCTCTGGCCCTCCACGAACAGCACCGCCCCCTTGGGATAGGCGCTGGAGTACTTCACCGCCTCAAAGGCCTTCAGGCTGGAATCCGGCAGATCGCAAAACAGCTTGTCAGCGCGGAGCTTGCAGGTGAGGCAGCTTTCGATGATGTCCAGACCATAAGGTGACCGCATATGAATCCCTCAAAAGTGTTGAGTCCACTGCAGCAAATCATACACCTGCTGCTGAGGCCCTTGTCGGCACAGGAGGTCATCTCCCCCACCAGGTGGGGCAAATCACCCTGCCGGAGGCGCCAGCTCCCAATCCCACCTTCCTGTGCTTCCGGTCCATTTTCCATAACCCCTTTGACATCAGGACGTTAGGAACTGGAGTGGTTTGTCTCCTCAAGGCCTCGCTCTGGGAGGGTGCACGTCCCTCTCCACTTGACCCGGGGGCGGGATAGGGTTTATCTGAGGCATATGGTGGGGAACGATCGATTGGCCTGGCGGCTGATGGGTTTGGCTCTGCTGGGGCTGGCCGCAGCGGCCTGCCAGGGAGGAGCTCGCAAGGGAGTGCCTGCCATGATGATGAAGATCGAAAGCAAGTCCTTTCCTGCCGGCGGAGACATCCCCAGCCGCTTTACCTGCGACGGAGAAAACCTGTCCCCGGCGCTTTCCTGGAGCGCGCCTCCCCAGGAGACGCAGAGCCTGGCGCTGATCGTCGATGACCCGGACGCGCCCGTCGGCACCTTCGTCCACTGGGTGTTCTACGACCTGCCGTCGAATGTGCAGCAGCTTCCCGAGGGCGTGCCGGCGAGCGCTGAGCCTGCTTCCGGAGGCCAGCAAGGGAAGAACGACTTCGGCAGCCTCGGCTACGGCGGTCCGTGCCCCCCGCGCGGCAAGCCGCATCGATACTTCTTCCGCCTCTTCGCGCTGGACTCCAAGCTCGGCCTGCGCTCCGGCGCGAGCCGCTCCGACGTAGACCGGGCCATGAGAGGGCACATCGTCGCCCAGGGAGAAGTGATGGGGCACTACCAGCGCCGTTGACCAGGCCGGCATCCTGGGGATTCGGAAGGGGTAGAATTGTCGTTGCCACGGGAATGTCTCATCGGAGACAATCTCGCGGCCACTCCCCGGCAAGCCATGCTGCCTCTCGACCGAGCCTTCGTGCGGACTGCGCGCCGGCACCCGCTGCGCTTCTTCATGGCGGACGCGCGCGTTCCCGGGCTGCGTTTCGGCTCCGCCCTGGCGCGCGCGCTCTTCCTGGCCCGCCGCCTCCGTCCTCACTGGCAGGACCAAGAGATGGTCGGGCTCCTGCTTCCGCCTTCGGTGGCCGGCGCCCTCACCAACCTGGCGGCCACCCTGCTGGGCAAGGTGCCGGTGAACCTGAATTACACCGCCTCGCGCGAGGTGCTGGCGGCATGTGCCGCACAGTGCGGCTTGCGTAAGGTGGTGACCTCGCGCGCCTTTCTGGAGCGCTACCCGATGGACCTGCCCGTTTCCCCCGTCTTCCTGGAGGAGGTCGCGGCGCAGCCGGGCTCCGGGGAGCGCCTGCAGGCCCTGGCTGCAGCGCACCTATTGCCCTTCCAGCGCCTGGGACGCTGGCTGGGCCGGGCGAAGGAAGCCACCCTCGACGACCTGGCTACCGTAGTCTTCTCCAGCGGCTCCACCGGCGACCCCAAGGGGGTGATGCTCACCCACGGCAACCTGGCCGCCAACGTGGCCCAGATGGCTCATGTCTTCGCCGTGCGGCCCACCGACTGCGTGGTCGGCATCCTGCCCTTCTTCCATGCTTTCGGGCTCACCGTCACCCTGTGGCTGCCGGCGGCGGCGGGCATCGGCGTGGCCTATCAGCCCAACCCGCTGGACGCGCGCGCGGTGGGTGAACTGGTGGAGAAGTACTCGGCCACCCTGATGGTGGCCACCCCCACCTTCCTGCAGGCCTACATGAAGCGCTGCACTCGGGAGCAGTTCCGCAGCCTGGACTTCGTGATCGTGGGCGCGGAGAAGATGCCGGCGCGGCTGGCCCAGGCCTTCGAGCAGCAGTTCGGCAAGCACCCGGTGGAAGGTTACGGCTGCACCGAGTGCGCGCCAGTGGTGGCGGTCAACGGCGGCCGTCCGGGCGGCTCCCAGGGCAGTCGGGCAGGCAGCATAGGGCGGCCCCTGCCCGGCATGAGCGCCCGCATCGTGAACCCCGAGACCCTCTCGCCCTTGCCGGCGGGGGAGGAAGGCCTGCTGCTGCTGCAGGGGCCGAACGTGATGAAGGGTTACTTGGGCCGCCCCGAGCAGACGGCCGAGGCGCTGCGCCAGGGCTGGTACGTCACCGGCGACATCGCCACCCAGGACGCCGACGGCTTCCTCACCATCACCGACCGCGTCTCCCGCTTCAGCAAGATCGGCGGCGAGATGGTGCCGCACCTCAAAGTGGAGGAGAAGCTGCACCAGTTGGCGGGGCTGGCCGAGCAGACCTTCGTGGTCGCTGCCTTGCCTGACGAGAAGAAGGGCGAACGCCTGGTGGTGCTGCACACCCTGGCCGAGGAGAGCTTGCGGGAGATCCTGCAGAAGCTCCCCGACCTGGACCTGCCGCCGCTGTGGCGGCCGCGCGCCACCCACTTTTATCGCGTCGAGGCGCTTCCCTACCTGGGCACGGGCAAGCTCGATCTGCGGCGCATGCGCGAACTGGCGGCGCGCTGCGCCGCCGACAGCGCCCGCGTTCAGGCCGTGGGATAGGCCAGCCGCGTCAGCGTGCGCTGCGCAAAGGGCGCCAGCAGCAGCGCCGCCGTGCACGCGAACGCCAGCCCCAGCGGGATGTAGCGGACGATCAGCAGCGGTGCAAACGCCCAGAGCACATCCAGGGCGAACAGGAACGGGAACAGACGCCGGAACTTCCTGCCCAGGCCTTGGTAGTCGAGCGCGACCGCGGCCAGCAGCCACAGGCGCGCGGCGATTCCCACTCCTCCGGTGACCAGGGCCACCGCCGTCGCCGGCCAGGCCCAGCGGGGGAAGACCGAGCCCACGGTGTGAAACACCGCGTCCAGGGTGGCCAGGGCCGCCACGTAGAAGCACAGGTACATGACCTGGATCAGGCTGAAGAGGCTGCGAGAGAGGACCCGGGGCGGAGCGGGCAGCTCCGCCACGGCGCCGGGGGCCGCCGCCGCCGGCCCGAAGGACGGCGGCGCCGGGGTTGCCGGCTTCCCTTCCGACTCCGCACCCAACACCTCCACCGGAGCCAGGAAACGGTAGCCGCGGCGAGCCAGGGTCTCGATGAAGCGCGGGCTGCCGGCGGAGTCCCCCAGGGCTTCGCGCAGCTTGTTGATGGCGGTGTTCAGGCTGTGGTCGAAGTCCACGAAGGTATCGGCCGGCCACAGGCGCTGGCGCAATTCTTCCCGCGCTACCATCTCCCCGGGGCGCTCCAGCAGGGCCGCCAGCACCTGGAAGGGCTGCTCCTGCAAGCGTACCTTCATGCCGTTCTTGCGCAGCTCCCCGGTGCGCAGATCGGCCTCAAACACTCCAAAACGAACGGCGCGTGGCAAGATGGGGTCCGGCATCCAAGTCCCTCAGGGCGGCGCTAGTTTACCATTTGCGGGCTCTGCCTGCCGTTTGAGGCAACGAGGTAAGTCCTTTATTACCAGCCAGTTATCTACTTATGAGGGGTTGCGTACGGCTTGACCGAGGGTGCATTGTCTGGCCGTCGCGCCGGGTCTGAAATGGCCCGCGGCAGGAAGACGGGTCTTCGCGAGTCCCCTTCCGCCGGGAGGTAGTCATGGGCCGGTTGCGGTTTACGGCAGCGGTGCTGTGGATCCGATGGCAGCTCTACGCGCTCACTTTGCTCTGTGATGCGCACGCCCCCTCGACGGTGTGGGGCAGGCTGGTGAGATTTTTTCTGCTGGCGCAGTAGGCGTCACGGGCCCCGGCCCTGAGCTCAAGATGGTGCCGCCCGCGGCGGAATCGCGCCACGGGCAGGCTCAGGCGGCCTTGTTGATCTTCTGCTCCGGAGTCGGTGCCGCGGGTGGTGTCGCCGCAGCCGCCTCCGACTCCTCGTGCTCGTGGCGCTCCGCCGCGCCCGCCGAGCACACCAGGACCACGATGGCCACGAAGACCAGCAGCGCGATCAGCCCCATGATCAGGATGGGCATGTTCTCACTCCTGCACTCATTCTCCTGTGATTGCGTACCGGGGGGCGGTGACGCCTGTCACCGCCCCTTGTGAGGTCCGGGCCGCGGCAGGTTACTTCGGTCACTTGCCGGGGCCGCCTTCCGGCCGTAGCATGCGCCCATGAACCTGGACTCGCTCCTGGTGTGCCGGGATTCCGCTACGCTGCGGACGCTGCGGCAGGTGCTGGAAGAGAACAACTTCGGGATCCGACTTTTCTCCGAATCCGCCGCCGCCCTGAAGGCCGTGGGCGAAACCCGCTTCGACGCCGTGGTGGTCGACTGCGGGGTGGAGGGCGCGGGAGAGGTGCTCAAGCAGTTGCGCAGCAGCCGCCCCAACCGCAACACCATCGCCTTCGCCATCAGCGACGGGGCCACCCCGGTCGCCGGCTCCTTCCAGGCGGGAGCGCATTTCGTGCTCCGCAAGCCGGTTTCAGCGGAATGGATGGCGCGGAACCTGCGTGCCGCGCTGGGCCCCATGCTGGGCGAACGCCGGCGCTACTTCCGCCACAAGCTGGAGGTACCGGTGGTGCTCACTGACGGGGGCAAGGAGATCCTGGCCAATACCAGCAACCTGAGCGAAGGCGGAATGGCCGTACACACCCGCGGCCACGGCAACCCGCCGGCGGTGGTCAACTTCAAGTTCGAGTTGCCGGGGACGGGGCGCTCCATCTCCGGCAAGGGTGAGGTGGTCTGGGCGGACGCGCAGGGCATGGCGGGGATCCGCTTCCGCACTCTGGCGGAGGGCTGCCAGGCCGTCCTCGAGCAGTGGCTGAATTCCCGCCCCCCGCAAAAGTCCTTCTGATCCGCCACCACCCCAAGGAGGAGTTGGGGCGCTCCTGCCCCTTGCCTTGCCAGCCGATTCAGCGTAGAAAACCAGTATGCCCTTCCGTAAAGCTGCCCTCTTTTTGGCCGTACTTTTCTGCACGGTTGCGGCCTTTGCCCAAGGAAAGAACCCCTCGCCGGATCCCCAGGCCCAGACCCAGAGCGCGAAGACTCCCGACTATTCCCAGGAGCCCTTCGTCTTCGAGCAGTACTCCACCAAGGTGCGCTTTGAGAACGACGGCACCGGCAGCAAGGAGACCCAGGCCCGCATCCGGGTGCAGAGTGAGGGCGGGGTGCAGGCCCTCGGGCAGTTGGTCTTCGGCTACAACTCCGCCAACGAGAAGCTGGACATCGGCTACGTGCGGGTGCGGCGCGCCGACGGCAGCGTGGTGGAGGCGGGCCCTGACGCGGTCCAGGACCTGACCGCGCCCGTCGCCCGCGAGGCCCCGGTCTACACCGACTACCACCAGAAGCACATCACCGTGCCCGCGCTGCGTCCCGGCGAGACCCTGGAGTATGACGTCACCACCGTCACCCAGACCCCCCTGGCCCCCGGCGAATTCTGGCTGGAATATGACTTCGAAAAAGACGCCATCGTGCTCGACGAGCAACTGGAACTCAACCTGCCACGCGGCCGCGAGATCAAGCTGAAGCTCGCTCCCGGCGCGCCCCAGCCCACCGTCACCGACCAGGGCGACCGCAAGATCTACCTCTTCAAGAGCTCGCACACCGTGCGCGAGGACAAGGACAAAGACAAGAAGAAGAAGCGGGCCTCCAGCGAGCCCAAGCCGCCGTCGGTGCAACTCACCACCTTCCGCAGTTGGGCCGACGTGGGGCGCTGGTACGCGGGCCTGGAGAGCGACCGCGTCAAGCCCACGCCCGACATCATCGCCAAGGCCGAGGCCCTGACCCGCGGCGACAAGACCGACATGGACAAGGTCGAGGCGCTCTACGACTACGTGGCCAAGAACTTCCGCTACGTCAGCCTGTCGCTGGGGCTGGGACGCTACCAGCCGCACTCGGCCTCCGAGATCCTGGCCAACCAGTACGGCGATTGCAAAGACAAGCACACGCTGCTGGCCGCCATGCTGGCGGCCGTGGGCCTGCACGCCAACGCCGCCCTCATCAACAGCAGCCGCAAGATCGACCCTGACGTGCCTTCGCCCTCGCAGTTCGACCACGTCATCACCGAGCTACCGCTGGGCGGCCAGGTGGTGTGGATGGACACCACCGCCGAGGTCGCTCCCTTCCGCCTGCTGATGCCTCAGATCCGCGGCAAGGAGGCCCTGGTGGTCTCGGGCAACAGCGGCAGCCTGGTGGAAACCCCGGAGGAGCCCTTCGTCCCCAACACCCAGGTCCTCGACCTGGACGGCAAGCTCAGCGACCTGGGCAAGCTCGACCTGCACGTGCACTACACCCTGCGCGGCGACATCGAGACCGCGCTGCGGGCCGCCCTGCGCCGCATCCCCCGCGCCAACTGGAAAGACTTCGCCCAGAACCTGGTGCGCTTCGCCGGCCTCAACGGCGACGTGACCGACGTCAAGGCCGGCGATCCCGACGCCACCCGCGAGCCGCTGCAGTTCGAGTTCACCCTCGCCGAGCCCAACTACGTCAACTGGTCGGCCAAGACGGCGCAACTGAGGATCCCGCCGCTGGACTTCATCACCCTGACCGACGTAGACACCGACCAGCAGGAAAGCTCGACCGAGCCCATCAAGATCGGCGGGCCGCTGCAGGTCACCGACCACTTCAAGTTCGAGCTGCCGGCCAAATACAGCGCGCACGCGCCCATCCCGGTCAGCGTCTCCCGCGACTTCGGCCAGTACAAGTCGACCTACCAAGTCCAGGGAACCACCTTCAGCGGGGAGCGCAGCCTGCAGGTGACGCCGAGCGAACTGCCGGCGGAGCGCACCAACAACTACGCCGCCTTCCGCCGCGCCGTCACCTCCGACCAGCAACAGACCCTGGGGCTGGAGAGTGAGGCCGGCGGCGCGCCCACCATCCCGGCTACCGCCACCGCCGACGAGCTCAACGACGCCGGGGTGGCAGCCCTGCAGTCGCAGCAGTTCGAGAATGCCGCCTTGCTCTTCAAGCGGGTGGTCGAACTCGAGCCCAAGCACAAGACCGCCTGGAACGCCCTCGGGCTCTCCTACGAGCTGCTGCGGCGCTTCGACGAAGCCATCGCCGCCTTCAAGAAGCAGCTCGAGGTCAATCCCGACGACGAGCGCGCCTGGAACTACATCGCCGGCACCTACGCCGAACAGCAGAAGTACGACGACGCCATCGCCGCCTACAAAAAGCAACTGGAGGGCGCGCCGCTCGATCCCAGCGCCCACCTGGGCCTGGGCTCCGTCTACCTGGAGGTCAAGCGCTACTCCGACGCGGTGCCCGAGCTGGAGCAGGCTGCCTCCCTCAGCCCCGACAACGCCATGGTCCAGGTCAACCTGGGCCGGGCGTACCTGGGCCTGAAGCAGAACGACAAGGCGCTGGCCGCTTTCGATAAGGGCCTCGAGATCCAGGCCAATCCCCTCATCTGGAACAACGAGGCCTACGAGCTGGCCCGTGCCAAGGTGGCGCTGGACCGGGCGCAGCAGTACGCCGAGTCGGCGGTGGTGGCCACGGCGGCGCAACTGCGCAACGTCAGCCTCGAGCGCTTGACGCTGAGCGACCTGGCTCAGGTGCAGAGCCTGGGCGCGTACTGGGACACGCTGGGCTGGGTCTACTTCCAGAAGGGCGACTTGGACACGGCGGAGAAGTACATCCGCGCTGCCTGGCTGCTCTCCCAGCACGGCGAGGAAGGGGACCATCTGGCCCAGATCTACGAGGCCCGCGGCAAGAAGGACGAGGCCATCCATACCTACGCTCTGGCCCTGGCGGCGCCCCACAACGACCCCGACTCCCGCGGCCGCCTGGCGGCGCTGGCGGGAGGCGACAAAAAGGTCGATGCCCTGGTCAACGCCGCCCGCCGAGATCTGACCGCCATGCGCACCATCCAGCTGAGCAAGATGCTCAAGGACAAGGCCCCGGTTTCCGCCGACTTCTTCCTGCTCATGTCTTCGGATTCGAAGACGGTCGAGGCGAAGTTCGTCAGCGGCGACGAGCGCCTGCGCGCCTTCGCCGCCGTGCTGGGAACGCTGCCGTACCCGGTGGTCTTCCCCGACGCCACCCCCACCAGCCTGGTGCGCCGCGCCACCGTCACCTGCGCTGGACCCGACGGGCAGTGCACGCTGGTCTTGCTCACGCCGGAGGACGTGACCTCAGTCCAGTAGCGCGCCATCAAGGGCTTGGCAACGACGCCCGCTGTGAGTAGCATGGCTGGCCCCCACAGGAGGAGCAGCCATGAAGCGCCGCGTAGCTTTCCTTGTTCTTGTGGTCCTGGTTTCCTGCGCCCTCAGGGTCCCAAGCGCCAGGGCCGGCATCGCTCGCGCGACCCGGCCCATCACCGAGAAGGACCTATTCCGGTTCGTGTGGATCGCCGACCCGCAGATGTCCCCCGACGGCTCACGCGTGGCCTTTGTGCGGGTCACGGTCAACAGCAAGCGCGACGGCTACGACACCGCTATCTGGACGGTGGCCACCAGCGGCCAGGAGGCTCCTCAGCCGCTGACCCACGGCCCGCGCGACTCGGCGCCGCGCTGGTCGCCCGACGGCGCCACCCTGCTCTTCTTGCGCTCGGGCGAGAAGGAGGGCAAGCCTCAGCCGGCGCAGATCTACTTGCTTTCGATGGCGGGAGGCGAGCCCCGCGCGCTCACTTCCCTGCCCAAAGGTGCGGAGGGCCCTTCCTGGTCGCCCGACGGCAAGACCATCGCCTTCCTCAGCCGCACCAATGCTCAGGACCTGGCCAAGGCGGAGAAGAAGGGCAAGGGCGAGGAAGAGCGGGAGAGCGACGTGCGTGTCATTACCCGCGCGGTCTACCGTCTGAACGGCGCCGGTTACTTCGACTTCAGCCGCCCGGCGCACATCTGGACGGTGGCCCTGCCGGCCTCCGCCGAAGACCAGCCCAAGCCCCGGCAGATCACCTTCGGGGACTTCAGCGAGGGTGAACCGGTCTGGTCTCCCGACGGCGCGCTTCTGTACTTCACCTCCAACCGCGTGCTGGAGCCCTACTACCAGCCGCCGAGCGCAGCCCTGTACTCGGTTCCGAGCGGCGGCGGGGAGATGGTGAAGGTGGCCGCCATGGACGGCGCGGTGGGCAGCTTCGCTCCCAGCCCCGACGGCAAGACGATCGCCTTCCGCGGCGAGATCAACCACCGGCCGCTGCGCTCCTACGAACAGCAGCACCTGTTCGTGACCACGGCCGCGCCCGGGGGCACAGCGCGCAACCTGGCGCCCGGGTTGGACACCGATGTCGGCGCCGGGCTGGCGGGCGACCAACACGCCCCTCGCGCCGGGCACCTGGCCCCGCCGGCATGGAGCGCGGATGGAAGCGCCGTCCTCGCCCTGGTGCAAGAGAAAGGCACCGTCAACCTGCGGCGCTTCGAGGCGGCCGACGGGCGGGTCGAGCCGGTGACCCGCGGCAACCAGGAGGTCATCACCTTCACGGCCACGCCCGACCGCAAGAAGATCGCCGTGCTGGTCTCGACTCCGGTCAGCATCGGCGATCTTTTCCTGGTGCAGGACGACGGCTCGCTCGCCCGCCTCACCGACATCAACCACGACCTGTTCGCCGAACTCGATCTCACCCCGCCGGAGGAGGTCTGGTACAAGAGCTTCGATGGAACCATGATCGAGACCTGGGTGCAGAAGCCGCCCGACTTCGATCCCGCCAAGAAGTACCCGCTGATCCTCGACATCCACGGCGGGCCGCACGCCGCCTACGGCTACGGCTTCGACCACGAGTTCCAGTGGATGGCGGCCAAGGGCTACGTCGTCCTCTATCCCAACCCGCGGGGCAGCTCGACCTACGGCGAAAAGTTCGGCAACATCATCCAGTATCGCTACCCCGGCGACGACTACAAGGACCTGATGGCGGGAGTGGATGAGTTGATCCGCCGCGGCTACGCCGACCCCCAGCGCCTGGGTGTGACCGGAGGCAGCGGCGGCGGCATCTTGACCAACTGGACCATCACCCAGACCACGCGCTTCGCGGCAGCGGTGGCGCAGCGCTCCATCGCCGACTGGTCGGCCTTCTGGGGCGACGCCGACTTCACCTTGTTCACCCCGACCTGGTTCAAGGGTGCGCCTTGGGAGGACCCGGCGGACTTCGCGGCGCGCTCGCCCATCACCCACATCGCCAAGGTCAAGACGCCGCTCATGCTGATCGAGGGCGAGGCCGACCTGCGCTGCCCGCCCGCCTCCGGCGGCGAGATGATGTTCCGTGCGCTCAAGTATCTGAAGGTGCCCACGGCGATGATCCGCTTCCCGGGAGAGTCGCACGAGCTTTCGCGCTCGGGCCAGCCCTGGCACCGCGTCGAGCGCCTGGAGCACATCCTCAACTGGTTCGACATCTACCTGCAGGGCAAGCAGATGCACCTGTACGACCTGGTGCCGCCGCAGGAAACCGCGCAAGCGGGAGAAAGGTAGGACGCCTGTGACCAGCAAGCATCTTCGGGGATTGCTGCCGTCATTGTTGCTGCTGGCGACCGGAGCGTTGGCCCAGAGTCCAGCCCCGCCGTCCGGGCCCCAGACCTACCACCTGGCGGCCACGCCCAAGACCGTGGCCTGGGGCTACTACGACGCGGCGGCGCCGCCGGTGCTGCGCATTCACTCCGGCGATACGGTGGTCTTCGACACTCTGCTCACCAACAGTCCCACCGGCCTGGAAAAAGCCGGCGTGCCCCCCGGCCAGGTGCAGCAGAGTCTGCGGGACATCTACAAGGAGGTCACCAACAAGGGCCCGGGGGGGCACATCCTGACCGGCCCGGTGTACATCGAAGGCGCCGAGCCGGGGGACACTCTGGAGGTACGCATCCAGAAGATCGACCTGGCCATCCCCTATGCCTACAACGGCTTCCGCGCCGGGGCAGGCTTCCTGACCAACGACTTCCCCTACTCCCGCATCAAGATCATTTCACTGGATCGGGAGCGCATGGTGGCCGAGTTCGCGCCCGGCATCGAGATTCCGCTGCACCCCTTCTTCGGCAGCATCGGGGAGGCACCGCCGGAGGCCTACGGACGCCTGAACAGCGCCCCGCC
The DNA here is from genome assembly GCA_035624475.1 of Terriglobales bacterium. Classification (NCBI taxonomy): domain Bacteria; kingdom Pseudomonadati; phylum Acidobacteriota; class Terriglobia; order Terriglobales; species Terriglobales bacterium. Next base: position 2,409 of record DASPRL010000218.1, on the reverse strand, counting down.
CTGGATCCACGCCGGCAACATGGACGACAAGGAACTGGTCGCCGGCAGCACCCTCTACCTGCCCGTCCACGTGAAGGGCGCGCTCTTCGAGATCGGCGACGGCCACGCCGGCCAGGGCAACGGCGAGGTGGACATCACCGCCCTGGAAACCTCGCTGGTCGGGACCATCCAGTTCATCGTGCGCAAGGATCTGAAGATCAAATACCCGAGGGCCGAAACCCCGACCCACTACATCGCCATGGGCTTCGACGACGACCTGAGCGAGGCGGCGCGCATCGCGGTGCGCAACATGATCGACTTCCTGGTGGAGGAGAAACACCTCAGCCGCGACGACGCCTATATGCTGACCAGCGTGGCCGGCGACGTCGACATCACTGAGCTGGTGGACGGCAACAAGGGCGTCCACGTCATGCTGCCCAAGGCGGTCTTCAGACCATGAGGGAGCGGGCGGCCCCCCGAAAGAGGAAGTCAACCTCCGGCCATCTTGGGCTATCATCCCATGTTCCGGATGGGCGGATCGCGGGCCGCCGGAGGCGATCCCCTTCCGAAAAGCAGACTCCATCATGCGCGCGCTGATAACCGGGATCACCGGGCAAGACGGCTCCTATCTGGCCGAGTTCCTTCTGGAGAAGGGCTATGAGGTCTATGGGTTGGTGCGGAGAAGCAGCCTGGAAAAGTACGATCGCATCCAGGCCATCGCCAGCCGCATCAAGCTGGTGGAAGGCGACCTGACCGACCAGGGCTCGCTCGATGAAGCCATGCGGGTGGTGCAGCCGGACGAGGTCTACAACTTGGCCGCACAGAGCTTCGTCGCGGTCTCCTGGACCCAGCCCGTGCTTACCGCCGATGTCACCGGGGTGGGCGTCTTCCGGGTTTTGGAGGCGCTGCGAAAGCACGCTCCCCAGGCCAGGTTCCTGCAGGCCTCGAGCTCCGAGATGTTCGGCAAGACGACCGAGACCCGGCAGAATGAGAGTTCGCGCTTCCATCCCCGCAGTCCCTACGCGGTGGCCAAGGTCTTCGGACACCACGTCACCGTGAACTACCGCGAGAGTTACGGGCTGTTCGCCTGCTCCTGCATCTGCTTCAACCATGAATCTCCGCGCCGCGGCAGCGAGTTCGTGACCCGCAAGGTGAGTCTGCAGGTAGCCCGCATCAAGCTGGGCCTGGCGGAGAAGCTCCGCATGGGAAACCTGGACGTGCGGCGGGACTGGGGCTTCGCCGGCGACTATGTCCCGGCCCTGTGGCAGATGCTGCAGCAGCCGGCGCCGGATGACTTCGTCATCGCCACCGGCGAGACTCACACGGTGCGGGAGCTGCTCGAACTCGCGTTCTCCCACGTCGGCCTGGATTGGAGGGAGCACGTGGAAACCGATCCCAAGCTGCTGCGTCCTGCCGAGGTGGATTACCTGTGCGGCGATGCCTCCAAAGCGCGCCGCCTTCTCGGGTGGCGGCCCCGGGTCCGGTTCCCCGATCTCGTCAAGATGATGGTGGACGCCGATCTGGCTTCCTTGCAGCAGTCCATGGGCCGGCGAGCGCTTCCTGCCCCCGAGCGGAAGGGCCAGGGCCGGGCCGGGTCGTCGGCTTCCCAACCCCTGCGGCGAAGGCGCTAAGGTCCTGCCAGGAGGCGCTCACGCGGTCCATCGCTGGCCGACGCGGCTGTTCCTGCCCTTTGCCAGCGCGGACTTCAAGCGGGACTCTAATCGGTCGATCGAGGCAGGCAGCGCCCATTGCTGCCGGACCCAGTGGGACCCCTCCTGGCCGAGGCGGCAAGCCAGATCATCATCGGCCATGAGTCGCTCGATGGCTGCCGCCATGGCCTCCGCATCATGCTCGACCAGCAGGCCGTTCACGCCATCCCGGACGGTCTCCCGTACGCCGCCTTCGGCGACGGCCACCACGGGCGCCCCACAGGCGTTGGCTTCCAGGGGAGCGTACCCGAAGGGTTCCAGCCGGGGCGCGTACAACAGGAAGCGCGCCCGACCGAGGATCTCGACCAGTTCATTGTCGTCGACCTGGTGCCGTACTTGAAACGCGACCTGAAATGCCTCCGCCATTGGCTCCATCCTCTTCAGATATTCCGGATCGATCGTATCGGCGACCCAAATGAGCTTGGGGCGGAGGGGCGCCGGCACCTTGGCGAGGGCCTGCAGGATGAACGCCGCGTTCTTTCGCTCCACCATGGCGCCGATCGAGACCGCGATCCGTTCCCGTGTTCGCTTTCGATCGGTGAATCTATCGGTATCCACCCCGAGGTAGCAGACCTTCGAATCGATCCCATAGGCGCGCCAGATACTCTCCCGCGAGAAGAGTGAGTTGACGAGGATCTGGTCAAACGCCATCGCGCTTCTTCGTTCTTCGCCGGCCAGGATCCTGATCTGTGAAAGCATGATCCTGCGATGCAGGGCCTTG
>DASPRL010000217.1 GCA_035624475.1 Terriglobales bacterium | reverse complement strand
GGGTGGCGATGGCGCCCCCGAAGTAGCCGGTCATGAGGATGGCGCCCAGCACCGCGGTGCGGGGAATGGCGTAGAGCAGGGCGCTCAGCACCTCGAGCACGATCATGGTGTGAAGGGCGCTCTCCTGCCAGCCGAACTTGACCATGCCCTGGACCATCTGCCCGCGGGCGAAGAACATCATGGCGGGACCCATCAGGATCATCAGCACGGGCAGGGCGCTGAAGACGCGCCCCGTCCAGGTCATCCAAGCGGGCTGGGCGGCAGGGGTGGAGCTGGTCATGGTTCGCTCCTCGATTGACGGAAGGATGCGCGGAGATTGTCGCACGATTCTCCCTGGATGGCGCCGAGTTTCAGCCCTGGATCACGCCTTTCCTTTCCCAGGATGACAGGACGGGGGCCTCACCTCACATGACCGGCGGTTGCGCGTCACAACGGCCGGGCTGGCGCTGCTGCTAGAATCAGGGGCTCGGAGAGGAGTGGAAACCCGCGGCGAGGGCGGGTCGCGCGCCATGTTCAAGAAGATCCTGGTGGCCAACCGGGGCGAGATCGCGGTGCGGGTGATGCGCGCCTGCCGCGAGATGGGCATTCCCGCGGTGGGCGTCTACTCCGAGGTGGACCGCCGGGCCCTGCACGTGCGCAAGTCCGACGAGGCCTACTGCATCGGCCCCGCCCCGGCGCGTGAGTCCTACCTGAACATCCCCAAGCTGCTGGAGGTGGCCGCGCGCGCCGGCGCCGACGCCATCCATCCCGGCTACGGCTTCCTGGCGGAGAATGCGGCCTTCGCCCGCGCCTGCCGCGCGGCAGGAGTGAAGTTCATCGGGCCCACGGCCGAATCCATGGAGGCCATGGGCTCGAAGACCCACGCCCGCCAGATGATGCAGGAGGCGGGAGTGCCCATGGTGCCGGGGACGGCGCAGGCGCTGGGCTCGCCCGCCGAGGCGCGGGAGGTGGCCGGGCGGCTGGGCTACCCGGTGATGCTGAAGGCGGCGGCGGGGGGCGGCGGCAAGGGCATGCGCGTGGTGGCCGCGGCGGCGGAGATGGAATCCTCCTTCACCCAGGCGCAGAGCGAGGCGGAGCGCGCCTTCGGCGACGGCACCGTCTATCTGGAGAAGTTCCTGGCCAAGCCGCGGCACGTGGAGGTGCAGATCCTGGCCGACGAGCACGGCCACGCCATCTACCTGGGCGAGCGCGAGTGCTCGGTGCAGCGCCGCCACCAGAAGGTGCTGGAGGAGTCGCCCTCGCCCATCGTGGACGCCCAGATGCGCCGCCGCATGGGCGAGACCGCGGTGCGCGTCGCCCAGGCCGCCGCCTACACCAACGCCGGCACGGTCGAGTTCCTGGTGGACGCGGAGCGCAACTTCTACTTCCTGGAGATGAACACGCGACTGCAGGTGGAGCATCCGGTCACCGAACTGGTGACCGGGCTGGACCTGGTGCACCTGCAGATCCACATCGCGGCGGGCGAGCCCCTGGCCATCGAGCAGAAAGACATCCAACTGCGCGGGCACGCCATGGAGTGCCGCATCTACGCCGAGGACCCGGACAACCACTTCTTTCCCTCGCCGGGAAAGATCACGCGGCTGCTCTATCCCGCGGGCCCGGGCGTGCGCGTGGACAGCGGCAGCTACGAGGGCTGGGTGGTGCCCATCGACTACGACCCGCTGATGGCCAAGCTGGTGGGCTACGCGCCCACCCGCGCGCAGACCATCGCGCGGCTCAAGCGGGCGCTGGACGAGTACTTCGTGGGCGGCATCAAGACCAACCTGCCGCTCTTCCGGGAGCTGCTGCGCTATCCCGACTTCGTGGCCGGGGAGCTGGACACGGGGCTGCTCGACCGGCTGCTGGCGGGACGGCGGGTGGCGGCGCCCGACCAGGAGCGCATGCGGCTGGCTGCCATCGCCGCCGCCCTGTTCGCGCACGAGGAGGCGACGGCGGCCCCGGCGTCGGTACGCACCAACGGTGCGCACCCCCCGGCGCAGTCGGCGTGGAAGCTGGCGGGGCGGCGGGAGGCGCTGCGCGAAAAGTGACCTTCGACGTCCAGATCGACGAGCGCAGCTTCCGCGTGGAGCTGCGGCAGAGCGACGGGCGGCTGGAATGCCGCGTGGACGGCCAGCCGGTGGAGGTAGACGCCATCATCACCGACCGCGACGTGCTCTCGCTGGTGCTCGCCGGGCGCTCCTACGAGATCAAGCGCGAGCGCGTGGGCCCGGACCAGCACATCCTGGTGGGCGTGACGCGCTACGCCAGCGAGGTGCGCGATCCGCGCTCCCTGCGCGCCCGCAAGGCGGCGGGCGACGGCGCCGAGGGCCCGCGCAAGCTCACCGCCCCCATGCCCGGCAAGGTGGTGCGGGTGCTGGCCCCGGCCGACACCCCGGTCGAGCAGGGCCAGGGCGTCATCGTGGTGGAAGCCATGAAGATGCAGAACGAGTTGAAGTCCCCCAAGAAGGGCGTGGTGCGCCAGGTGCTGGCCCGCGAAGGCGCCACCGTCAACGCCGGCGACGTGCTGGCCATCGTGGAGTAGACCTCAGGCCCTTCGGCGTGCGCCTCAGGGCAGGCCAAGGACGCACGTCAGGCGCAGCCAAGAACCAGCCCCTTCATTCCTCCGGCTGTACCGGCACGCCCTTCTTCAGGCAATCGTCCACGCTCGCGGAGGGGTCGCTGAGGGTGCGGATCCCTCCCCCCTGGTCGGTGCAGAAAGTGTGCCGGCTGAGGCTGGCAGCACTCTTGGGGGAGACGGGATTATAGCCCGCGCGGGCGCGAGGTCAAGCCGGGAGTAGCGTCACTTGCCCACCGAGCTCGGGTTCTTCAAGACCTCGTCGGCGTAGTAGTTCTCGATCTTGGCCTCGTTGCGGGCGACCTCGTAGTAGGCGGTCTTCAGCAGTTGCTCCAGGCGCTGGCGAAGTTGCTCGCGGATGGCCTGCTGCACCCGGGGATCGTTGAACTCGCGCTGCCCGGCGGGCTCCTTGGCCAGCAACTGC